>NZ_JBEXCV010000052.1:0-52918 GCF_040605455.1 Embleya sp. NPDC005575
CTCTTCCGATCTCCGCGGAGGCCGCGGCGCCGACGCCGCCGACGTTGCCCGCGATGTCGGCGGCGACCCTGGGCGAGCGCTACGCGGCCAATCAGCGGGCCATCGCCGAGGCGGCCGGCCTCGCCCGGGACACCGGACACGCGGGAAGAGCGGTGCACCTCGCGCGGATGGCCGACCCGGCCCGGACCTTCCTGGCCTTCGACGGCCGCGCCGGCCGGGTCCGCGCGGTCGAGGTGCTCGGCGACCTGGCCGGCGCGGACCGGATCGCGGTCCTGGTACCGGGCAGTGACAGCGACCTGGACCACTTCGACACACGCGGTGACAAGCCGTACTCCACACCCGCCGGCGGCGCCCGCGCGCTGTACGACGAGATCCGCACCCAGGACCCGAGCGCGCGGGTCGCGGTGATCGCCTGGCTGGGCTACTCGCCGCCGCACACGATCAGCCTCGACGTGCTCACCACCGGCCGGGCCGACGACGGCGCGCGCGAGCTGCGCCGGTTCGTCGCCGGGCTGTACGCGGTGGCGCCCGCCGCGCAGGTGTCGCTGCTGTGCCACTCGTACGGCTCGGTGGTGTGCGGGCGGGCGGTCTCCCGGATCGACGTCGCCGACCTGGCCGTGTTCGGCAGCCCCGGGCTGGGCGTGGACGACCGGGACGACCTGGGCACCGGCGCCCGGGTCTGGGCCGGGCGGGGCGGCTCGGACTGGATCGACCTGGTGCCCAACGTGCGCATCCCGTTCTTCGACACCACCGTCGGCTTCGGCGCCGACCCGACCGGAGGCGGCTTCGGTGCCCGCGAGTTCGCGGCCGGCGGCGGTGGCCACTCCGACTATCTGCGGCCCGGCGGGCCGGCCCTGCACAACCTCGCGCTGATCGCGCGCGGCCGCGCCATGGAGGTGACCCATGCGTGAACCCGGCGCCCTGGTTCGTCGGATCGAGAGCTCGACACCGGTGGAGCGCGAACGCGAGGTGGACGGCCTGCGGGCGATCGCCATCCTGGGCGTCGTGTTCGGCCACTGGATCGTCACGGGCGTCTACGCGGGCGTCGACCACTGGCAGACCGACAGCCCGCTGCGCCACCTTCCCGACTTCGCCCCGGTCACCTGGCTGCTCCAGCCGCTCGCGTTGTTCTTCCTGGTCGGCGGGTACGTGGCCGCGCGGTCCCAGGTGCGTGCGGACCGCTACCGACCGTGGGCCCGGCGCCGGATGATCCGGCTCGGCCGGCCGATCGCCGCGCTGCTCGTGGTGTGGACCGTCTCGATGGCGGTACTCGCCGACTTCGTGGCCGGCGACACCCTGTACACGGTCGGCAAGCTCGTGCTGTCACCGCTGTGGTTCGTGCTCGTCTACGCGGGCCTGACCGCACTCACCCCGCTCGTGGTCCGGCTCGGTCGGGCCGGACCGGTGCTTGCGATCGGTACGGTCCTGGTGGTGGACCTGACCCGTTTCGCCGCCGACGGGCCGGCCGTGGTCGGCTGGGTCAACGTGCTCGCCGGTTGGCTCGTCCCGTACAGCCTCGGCGTGCTCTGGGCGGGGCCGCACCGGGCCCGCGTCGAGCGGCTCGGCGGGCCGCTGCTGGTGGCCGGCGCGCTCGTCTGTGCCGGACTGATCCGCTACGGCGGCTATCCGGTCAGCATGGTGGGCGTTCCGGGCGAGGCGATCTCCAACCTGAACCCGCCCACGCTCGCCGCGGTCGCCTTCGGCCTCGCCCAGTGCGGGCTCGCGCTGCTGGTCCGCGCCCCGCTGCGGCGGGCGCTGAGTCGGCACCCGCGCACGTGGGCGGTGGTCGCGCTGGTCAACCTCTCCGCGATGACGGTGTTCCTGTGGCACCAGAGCGCGATGCTCGCGGTGACCTCGCTCGGCATCGCGCTCGGTGGGCTGCCCGGGCTGGGCACGGTGCCGGACGAGCTGCCCTGGATCGTGGCGCGGATCGGGTGGATGTCGGTGTTCGCGGGCGCGCTGCTCGTGTTGTGGGCGGTGTTCCATCGCTGGGAGGCCGGCGGTCGCGGCCCCGGGGACTCCCGACGTAGCTCTTGAGAGTGACACCGGGGATCACCCGAGGCGGGGATGCCGAGGACCGGTCGTGCCTCGTAGCGTGCTGCGGGTGAGTGTCGAGGCGGGCAGAGCGAAGCGAGTGGTCGATACCGGGCGGATCGACGAGCCCGGCGGCGGCGCGGCTCGGGTCGGTCGGCTGAAGCGAGGGCTGACCGCGCTGCGCGAGGACCTGTTCGATGTCCGGGTCCGCAGCGAGCGCCCGCCGGCCCCGTTCAGCAGCCTGGCGGTCGCGCGCGGCCTGCTCTACGTGGCGGTCGTGATCACCGTGGGCATCCAGGGTTCGGTCCTGGCGGGTTACCCCGGGGTGTCCGGCGGCCTGGCCTTCGCGCTGGGCCTGGCCACGGGTGCGCCGATCCTGCTCGCGCCGCAACGGCCACTCGTCGCGTGGTGGATGTCGCTCGGCGCGACCGTGGCGTGCGCCGTCGCCGGCGAGTCGAACGGGCACGACCACATTCAGTGGCCGTGGACGGCTGTGGGTGTCTTCGCGCAGGTCGTGGTGATGGCCTATGTGGCCTTCCACGCCCGGCTGCGCATCGTTGTGGAGACGTGGATGATCACCACGCTGCTCGGTCTGGTGCTGGTCCGCAACGCTCAGCACGACCCCGCGCACTGGGGCGCGATGCCGGCGGTCGCGGTGCTGACCGCGATCGTGATGGTGGTCGTGGTCGCCTTCCGGGGCCGTAGCGACGCCCGCCGTCAACTCGCCGTGCAATCCGATCTGACCGCCACCGAGCGCGAGCGTAGTGCCCTCCTGGAGGAACGCGCCCGGATCGCCCGCGAGTTGCACGACGTGGTCGCGCATCACATGTCGGTGATCGCCATCCAGGCCGAGGCGGCCCGCTATCGGGTCGCCGACCCACCGCCCGAACTGGTCCGGAGCTTCGTCACGATCCGCGCCAATGCGGTCGACGCGCTTGCCGAACTCCGGCGTGTGCTCGGCCTGCTGCGCACCGAGCAGGAGGGCGGCATCGAACCCGACGGACCGGGCGCACGTCCGGCCCCGCTGCCCACCCTGGACCGCCTGCCCGAGCTGATCGAGAACGTGCGCGCGGCCGGCATGACGGTGGAGTGCGTCACCGTCGGCGCCCCGCGCCCGTTGCCGCAGGGCGTCGACCTGTCCGCCTACCGGATCGGCCAGGAGGCGCTGAGCAACGCGCTGCGGCACGCGCCCGGTGCTCGGGTGCGGGTCGAGGTCGCGTACGTACCGACCGGGATCGGTCTGCGCGTGCACAACGAGCCCGCGCCGAACCCCGGCCCGCCCGCGCGGGAGGGCTCCGGACACGGGGTGATGGGCATGCGCGAACGGGCGGCGATGATCGGCGGCACCCTCGAAGCCGGGCATACTCCCGACGGGGGCTACCACGTGGACGTCTTCCTGCCGACCGAGGAGCAGTGACATCGATGGCCATCCGGGTACTGATCGCCGACGACCAGATGATGGTCCGCGAGGGTTTCTCCGTCCTGCTGGGCGCGCAGCCCGGGATCGACGTGGTCGGCGAGGCCGTGCACGGGCGCGACGCGGTCGAGCAGGTCGCTGTACTGCGCCCGGACGTGGTGCTGATGGACGTGCGGATGCCGGTCCTGGACGGGCTGGCCGCGACCCGTGAGATCACCGCCGACCCGGGCGGTAGGACCCGGGTCCTGGTGCTGACCACGTTCGATTTGGACGAGTACGTCTACGAGGCGCTGCGCGCGGGCGCGAGCGGATTCCTGCTCAAGGACGCCTCGGCGCTGCAACTCGCGCACGCGGTACGGGTGGTGGCCGACGGTGAGGCGCTGCTCGCGCCCACCGTGACACGCCGGCTGATTGCCGAGTTCGCCCGACTCGGCCCCACCGGTGGGCCGCGCGGCCGGGTCGAGCAGCTCACCGAGCGGGAGACCGAGGTGCTCTCGCTGATCGCGCAAGGGTTGTCCAACGCGGAGATCGCCGCGCGGTTGGTGGTCAGCGAACAGACCGTCAAGACGCACGTGAGCCGGCTGCTGGCCAAGCTGAACCTGCGCGATCGCACCCAGGCGGCGGTGTTCGCGTACGAGAACGGCGTGGTGCGGGCGGGCGAGGGGCGCTGATCCGGGCCGGACGCGTCGGCCCACATCGCGGGCTACACGATCAGCAACGACGTGTCCGAACGGGCGTACCAGCTGGAGCAGTCCGGCGGACAGTGGTCCAAGGGCAAGAACTGCGAGACGTTCAACCTGCTGGGCCCGTGGCTGGTGACCACCGACGAGGTCACCAACCCGCAGGCGCTCGGGCTGCGCTCGTGGGTCGGCGGGGAGAGCCGGCAGGACTCGACCACCGCCGACATGATCTTCGGCGTGGCGTACCTGATCCACCACCTCTCGCAATACCTGGTGCTGGAACCCGGTGACATCGTCAGCACCGGGACGCCGCAGGGGGTCGCCCTGTCCGGGCGCTTCCCGTACCTGGCGGAGGGCGACGTGATGGAACTGGAGATCGATCGGCTGGGGCGGCAACGGTCGCACCTGGTGCAGGCCTGACGGGTCTGCGGCCGCCGCCGGGTGGCCCCTCGATGCCGTGACCGGGAGGTGCGCCGGTCACGGCATCCTTGTGTGGGCAGCTGCGCCGGCCGGTCCGGGACGGCCCACGCTTCGCGCGGTGTCGTGTGCGGGTCAGGGACGTACCGCGACGGCGTCGACCTCGAACAACATCTCCGGCAGGGCCAGGGACGCGACGCCGCTGAGCGTCTGGGTCGGCGGCAGGTCGCCCCAGATCGCGCCGATCGCCTTGCCGAGAATGGCCAGCTTGTCCGAGTCGTGGTCGACGATGTGGGTGCGCAGCTGCACGATGTGGCTCAGCTCCAGGCCGACGGCGGCGAGCGCGGTGCGCAGGTTGTCGAACGACTCCTCGACCTGCTCGGCGAAGTCGTCGGTGGTCACATGGCCGTCGGCGTCCGATGCGTACTGTCCGGCGACGAACACGAGTTCCCCGGACGCCACGGCGACGTGGCTGTAGCCGAAGTGCACCGGGTCGTGCAGGCCGTCGGGGTTGATGATGCGGTGCGACATGGTCGGGATCCCTCCGAAGCGAACGGTCGTCCAGTACAGGTCGTCGGCGCGCCTGATCATTCCCGACGACGGTGACCATCACGGACACCGGGTGGCGGACGGGGAGCCCGTGACCGACGACCGACACCGTTGTTCGTCGGTCACGGCTTCATGACCGGCACGGTGATCGACTGCACCGGCGGCGCCAACCTCCCGACGGGCCGCTGACCCGAGGCCGTAACCGAGCCACCCGGTACGCCCGAGCCGCCGTAGCCGCCCGCGCTGCCCGAGCCGCCCGGAGAATACGGCAAGTACGGCGAAGAATTGTCACACCCGTGTCCCGATCCCACTCTTTCGAATTGTCGAGCAGGCCGGCGTGTGCACGGGAAATGAATCACGCTATCGACAAAACACGGATTGCATTCGCGAGAATACGCATGGGAATCGCGGGTGCAAATGACAAGGGCCCCGCCGTGTGTCGGCGGGACCCTTGTCATTTGCTCGGATCAGGTGGTGACCCGACCCGGGTCAGCGGTGTCGCGGGTGTCGCGGGTGCTCACGCTTGGTGACGGCCACGGCGACGGTTGAGGTAGATCGCCCCTCCGCCGGCGGCGAGCAGCGCGGCGGCGGTGCCGGCGATCAGGATGGTGTCGGAGTCGTCGCCACCGGTCTCGGCGAGGTCCTTGCCGTTGCCCGCGGGGGCGACGGGCAGCCACGGGACGACGACCGGCTTGTCCTCCTTACCGGGGACCACGATCGGCGTAACCGGCTCGCCGCCCTTGGTCGGACTCGCGCTGGCGGCCGGGGCCGAGGCGCTTGCCGAGGCCGAGGGCCTGCTCGACGCGGAGGCCGAAGGCGGAGCCGACGTGGTGGCGGGTGCCGAGGTGGCGGGCGCCGAAGTGGAAGGTGCCGAGGTGCTCGGAGCCGAGGTCGTCGGAGCCGAGGTGCTCGGCGTCGAAGTCGTGGGTGTCGAGGTGGTGGGCGGCGCCGTGGTGGGCGCTTCGCTCGTCGGCGGGGCCGTTGTCGGCGGCTGCGGGTTCTCGACGCAATCGAGCTTGCCCGTGTACGTCTCCGAGAAGCCGCCCGGGCCGGTCACCGTGACGGTGTAGTCGGTGTCCTCGGCGACCTTGACGGACTGCGTCTTGGTCGAGTTGGGCGGCAGGGTCACCTTGTTGCCATTGACCTTGAAGTCGGCGGGACCGTCACCGGTGTTCTTCAGCGTGATGGTCACGCCACCCGCGACGCAGTCCTCCTTGTAGGCCGACGACGGGATCGGAACCGGCTGGTGGCTCCACTTGACCGTGGCGGATGCGAGCGCCGAGAACGGCTGCGACCCGCCCGTGATCAGGGTCTGGGTGTGCTTGCGGTTCTTGCCCACGAAGACTCGGCCGATGTTGACGCCGGCCTTGGTCGAGGCGGAGATCGTGGTCTGACCGGGAGTCTTCGGCGCCTTGACGTACAACTCGGTGCCGTTTGCAGCCGTGTTGATCGGCTTGCCGTCCTTGCCGACCAGCGAGGTGCCGGCCGGGACGGTGCCGTCGAGCTTGACCGCGACCGGTTCGGTCGACGTGGTCTTGACGGTGACCGGGCCGACACCGGGAGTGTCGCCGTCCTTGCCGGAGATGGTGCTGGGCGACAGTTCGAGCGAGGCGCCGGGCTCGTTCGGCTGTCCCTTGTTGGCGTCGCCGGTCAGGTAGTCGTAGAGCGCCACGACATCCTTGTCGTTGGCGTCTTCGCCCTCCCAGGTCTTCCCCTTCCTGAGGTTCGCACCGTTGCTGTAGTGCCAGATCGCCGCCTGGGTGGCCTCGACCGCCTCCTTCGCGGACAGACGACCCTTCTTGTTCGAGACGTTCGCGGTCTTGGCCAGCACGTCGAGGTCGGTCACCTTGGGGAACGAGTTGTTCAACACCCAGTTGATCTTCGCGACCTTGGCGGTGTCCTTGAGCCAGGATTCGGCCCAGGTGCCCTCGCGGTAGGAGGCATCCGTGTCGAGTCGAGTGTCCAGGTCGATGCAGTACAGCAGGACCTGGGGGCTGTTCTCGCGCTCGGCGCCGAGAATGATCAGCTCGGTCTGGAACGAACCGCGACCCGACAGGTCGACGGAACCGTCCGTGTACGGAACGTGACCCTGGAACCGAAGAGTCATCGAGTCGGCATACGCGGCGGGCGACAGCCCGATGATCGCGACGGCGGCCAGCCCGGTGGCGGCACATGCCGATCCGACGCGGGAAATAACCCGCTGTGACAGGAACATGAAAACGAAGTCTCCTTGCGAGAAGGCGGCCCCCACTGCCCGGGTCTGTCACCGGGATCCCCACCCCTGGGCCGCCGAACGCAAGAATCGTGGCATTGCGATGGTTAGTCAATTCACCGGCGGGTAATCCGGCCACAAAATCGCGATTCATCGAAGCCCTTCAATGGCATATCGCGATATTGCGCGTAATTCGGGCATTCCAGGGACGGTCCCGTGCTCCGGTCACCCTTGCGGGCGGGTCGCGTCGCGGTGATGGCGACGACGCACCCCGGCCGCCGTCCCATGCGAGTGCGAGGCGGCGGCCGAGGCGGGTTGGGTCAGGCCGCGTCGTCGGCGAATGTTCCTGCGCGGTCGCCGCGTTGCGGGTCTCGGACGCGCAGCACCGCGTAGCCGGCGATGCCCACCACCAGGGCGCCGACGAAGACGTACGGCAGCACGTTGAGCGCGGACTCCGGGACGGGCCACAGGTTGCGGTGGCCGGTGATCAGCAACTGCCGCAGCGCGCGGCCCTCGTTCAGCTCCGCGAGGGCGTCCCCGGCCTCCTCCGGCGGGCGCCGGGCCGAGATCATCGACTCGACGTCCAGGGAGCCGCCGACCACCAGGTCGACCAGGACCGGGATGTCGCGATGGGCAACCACCGAGCCGTAGTTCGAGCCGAGGATGCGCTGATCGGCCTCGACCAACGCGAGCGGGTCGAAGCGGGCCGTGCTGCCGGTCGGCGGGAGGCCGACGATCACCGCCGCGCCGCCCTGGCCGAGTGCGGCGATGGCCTGCTCGGTGGTGGCGATCTTGCGACTGCCCGGCCGGCTCCGGAACGGTGCGCTGAAACGGCGGGAGGGCGGGTACCGTGTCGCGCGTGCCGGCACATACCGGATGCGAACCGGTAGTCACCGGTTGGCGACCGGTTGCCGACCGGGGTCGATCGGGTGCGGACCCGGTACGGACCGAGTGGCGGCCCGATGTCCGCCGGGCGCGGGCCGGTTCGTCGTGTCCCATACCGACGTCGGCGCCACGCCCCCGCCGGGGCTTTCTATGCTTGCCGCGTGACCGACCCCAATGACCTCGATGTCCGACCGGCGTTCTCGCCGTCCGCAGCCGCCTCTGCCCGGGGGGTGATGGCGCTAACCTGCGAGCGTGTGGCCGCGACATTGGCTTCGTACGAGTTGCGGGTACTGCCGTCGACCGTGGCCCAGTGGGAAGCCGGTACGGAACGCCCGAACGAAGCCGAACTGCTGGCCCTCGCCAAGTCCTTGGTCGTCCCCGTGAGCCAACTCATGGGCGGCCGGCCGACCAATCTCCAGGACCACCGGATCGCCGCCGGCCTCACCCGCGCCGAACTGGCCAACCGGGTACGGATGAGGGAGGTCGGCTACGCCCGACTCGAACGTGCGAACAAGTGGCGCGCCGACGAGGAACGGACCGGCTTCCTGGTCCGCGCCCTCGGCCTGTCGATGCGTGATCTGGCCGAGGTGTCGGGCGTGGGCCCGGAACTGGAAAACCTGCTCGCCGAGGCCGTGGTCGGCCGCTGGAAGACCCAACTGCCGGACATCACCCGGCTGATCGGGATGCGCCGCAAGCGCATCGGCGAGGTGCTCGAAGTGCTGAGTTCGGTCTTCCCGGAAGGCATGGATGTGGCCGACGTGCCGCGGGCCGCGGTGGTCGAGCGGTTCTGGGGCCTGCTCGGCGACCCGGTCGCGGATCCGGGCGCGCCGGGCGTGTGGCTGCTGCAAGGACGTTTCGCGTAACCGACCCCGAACCGAACGGTCCTGCCGTTCCGTCGCAACCGACGGAACGGCAGGACCGCCTTTCTTGTGTTCGTGCCGCTCTGCGTCCGAGCCGGCTATACGGGCACGGCGACCAACGTTCCGCCGTCGGCAATGCGGACGTCGAAGCGGGCGAGTTGGTCCTTGGGCGTCCAGGTGCCGGTCTGGATGACCAGCGGCGCCTCCGAACCCGGTACGCCGTAGCCCTTCGGCGGGACCGTCCAACTGGAGATCTGCTGCTCCGTGCCGTCCTTGCCGACCGCGACCAGCGAACACCGCAACGGTCCGCGCACGTTCCGTAGTTCGAGCGCGAGGTTGGTGCCCCACGCCTTGCTCTCCAGCGCGATCCGGGCAGCCGCACCGGTACGCGGATCGGTGGCCCCGACCGTCGTACCGTTCCTGGCGATGGCCGCGACCGGGTCCGCCGGCACGTGCTGCGCGGATGCGGACGAGTCTTCCTTGAACCAGGTCCGGCCGGTGAGCACACCCGCGCCCAGGCCGATCACGAGCAGAGCGACGCACGCGGCGATCAGGAGCGCCGGCCGAGACCGGCGCCGGGCGGCCCGCCGCGCACCGAGTTCGTCCACCGGTCCCGACTCGGCGGCCGGTGTCGGCAGCGGTGTTGCAGCCGACGTCGTGCGCGGCGGCGCGGTCGGTTCCGGCACCGAAGCCAGGGCCGGCCGCCCGGGCGCCCGCGCCGGTTCGGCCGGCGATGCGGGCGATGCCGACGAGGGCGCCGATGCCGACGGCTCCGGCAGTTCGTACACACCCTCGTCGCGCAATTCGGTCAGCAGCGTGGCCATGCCGGAAAAATCGGCCAGCTCGTCGAGGCACCGGTCGCACGTGGCCAGGTGCTCCTCGAACGCGTCCCGGTCCGCCGGTTCCAGCAGGCCGAGGGCATATGCGGCGATGTCCGCGTGTTCGGGTCGGATGCTCATGCCGACACCCCCCTCTCCTCCAGGACGACCCGCAGGGCGCGCAGCGCGTAGTACACGCGTGACTTCGCCGTACCCGCCGGGATGCCGAGTACGTCGGCCGCCTGATTGACAGTACGGTCGCGGAAGAACGTTTCGATCAAAATTTCCCGGTGCGATGTGGAGAGGGCATCCAGCGCGTCGCCGACCACCACCGCGCGCAGCAGCCGATCGACCTCGTCGCCGGTGGGCAGCGCGGCCAGCGGCTCGTCGCCGACCTCGGGCGGACGGGCCGCGCGGGCCCGCTGTTCGTCGATGACCAGCCTGCGGGCGACGGTGACCAGCCAGGGCAGCAGCGGCGCGGCGGGATCGAGCTTCGCGCGATTGCGCCAGGCCCGGACCAGCACCTCCTGCACGCTGTCCTCGGCTCGCTGCCGATCGCCGCCGTTCAGTCGCGATACGACGGCGAGCAAGGGCCGCGAGTACTCGCGATAGAGCATCGTGACGAACTTGGTCTCCTCATCGGAGCCCGGCGGGTCGGAACCCGGCGGGTCGGACCCCGATACGTCCACATCGGACATTCCCGACCGGCCTCCTCATTCCGTAGCCGAGATCCGCATCCCGGAACAGGCAACACCCTAGGGGGCCCGCGTCCACAGCTCGGCCCGGACCGGCAACCGGGTCGCCCGTGCCGCCGCCCCCGCGGGACAGGCGGCGGTGAACGCCGACGGGGCGGCGTACGCCGACACCGTGTCGGAGTACGCCGCCCTGGGACGGGACGAGCCGGGAAGCATCCCGCGCTCATGTCGCCTACTGCGGGTCGCGGTTGAACGACGCCTTCGACCAGAAGTAGCCGAGCACGGTCAGCGCCAGGCACCAGGCGATGGCGAGCCACCCGTTGTGGCCGATCCCGGTGCCGAGCAGCAACCCGCGCAGGGTCTCGATGGCCGGCGTGAACGGCTGGTACTCGGCGATCGGCTGGAACCACCCCGGCATCGCGTCGAGCGGGACGAAGGTGGTGGAGATGAGCGGCAGGAAGATCAGCGGCAGCGCGTTGTTGCTGGCGGCCTCGGCGTTCGGGCTGATCAGGCCCATCCCGACCGCGATCCAGGTGAGCGCCAGGGAGAACAGCACGAGCAGCCCGAACGCCGCGATCCACTCCAGGACCGTGGCATCCGTGGACCGGAACCCGATGGCCACCGCGATGGCCCCGACGAGGACCACACTCAGCACGCACTGCAGCACGCAGCCGACGACGTGCCCGATGAGCACCGACCCGCGATGGATCGCCATCGTCCGGAAGCGGGCGATGATGCCCTCGTTCATATCCGTGGCGACGGACACCGCGCTGCCGATCGTGGTGCCGCCGATGGTCATCATCAGGATGCCCGGGACGAGATACGCGATGTACTCGGACCGGTCCGCTCCGCCGTCCCCGATGCCGGCGCTCATCACATTGCCGAAGATGTAGACGAAGAGCAGCAGCAGCATGACCGGCGTGAGCAGCAGATTCAGCGTGAGCGACGGGTAGCGCCGAGCGTGCAGCAGGTTGCGCCGCAACATTGTGGTCGAGTCGCGCACGGCGAGGGCGAGGGAGCTCATCGGACGGCCTCCTTGGCCTGGGTGCTGCTGCTGGTCAGGGCGAAGAACACGTCGTCGAGGTCGGGGGTGTGCACGGTCAGCTCGTCCGCCTCGATGCCGGCCGAGTCCAGCCGGTCGAGAATGGAGCGCAGCTCGCGCTGGCTGCCGTCGCTGGGGATCTGCAGTGCCAGCGCCTCGTCGTCCAGGGCGACGTCGTGCAGCGCGGAGGCGGCGGACCGGTACGCGGACGGGTCGGAGAAGCGGAGTCGCACGTGTCCGCCGGGGATGAGCCGCTTCAGCTCGTCGGCGGTTCCCTCGGCGGCGATCCTGCCGTTGTCGAGCACGGCGATGCGGTCGGCGAGCTCGTCGGCCTCGTCCAGGGTTTGGGTGGTGAGGAAGACGGTGACGCCGTCGGAGACAAGCTCGCGGACGATCCCCCACATGTTGTGCCGGCTGCGCGGGTCGAGACCGGTGGTCGGCTCGTCCAGGAAGATGATCCGCGGGTTGCCCACCAGGGTCATGGCGATGTCCAGGCGCCGTTTCATGCCGCCGGAGTAGCTCTGCGCGGGCTTCTTGGCGGCCTCGACGAGGTCGAACCGCTCCAGCAGTTCCTCGGTGATCCGCCGCCCCTCACGCTTGGACAGGTGATGCAGGTCCGCCATGAGGAGCATGTTCTCCTCGCCGGTGATCAGTCCGTCGACGGCGGAGAACTGGCCGGTGACGCCGATCGCGGCACGCACCCCGTCCGGTGACGTGGCGACGTCGTGGCCGGCGACCTGGGACTGCCCGCCGTCGGCGGCGATGAGCGTGGAGAGGATCTTCACGACGGTGGTCTTGCCGGCGCCGTTCGGCCCGAGCAGCGCGAACACGGACCCGGCCGGGATGTGCAGGTCGATGCCGTCGAGGACGACCTTGTCGCCGTACGACTTGCGCAGACCGACGCTGGAGATGGCGGCCGGCGACGGGTGATCGTCGCCCTTCCTGGATGTGGGCATGACAGAAGGAGAAGGCATGGGACCCTCCGGTTCGAAGGCTGAACTGGCCGGCGGAGTGCGTGAGTCGAGAGCGGTTCTTCCGGGGTCGGGCCGCGGCGCGGTGGACGTCGATGTTGCCGTCACCCGGATAACGCCAGCATGGCACCACTATGGCGGCACGTGCAAGCCTGGATGGCGCCTTGTGTCGCACGATCTCCACAGCTAAGGCCCTGAGCTGCGAAAACGTGAAGAAGGCGACCGGCGTTCGGGTGGCGCCACGCGGGCTCAGTCGCTCCTAAGGGTGCGGGAGGACATGTCGCCGGCCCATGGCGCCGAGCGACATCGGGTGGCGCCAAGCAGTACCACCTGGCGTCAAGTGATGCCATGTGATGTCGCGAGAAGGAGGCCTGCCTTCCGTCTCGCGGTCTGCCGTCGGCCCGCCGGCACCTTCTCCGGCGGCATGCCGCGTAGGCTGGATCCGGCGATGACCCTGGTCGGCCACCCGTGGTCGCGCTCGAACTCCGAACGCGAGGCCCGGCACGCCGCGTAGGCGATGTTCCGGCGCTTCGTGCGCACGGACGAAGGGCCCGGCCCGTCACCACGTGACGGGCCGGGCCCTGGGTTTCTCGCCGGTCACTCCCGCCCGGGCGGCGGCCTGGACGGAATCCGCGAACGGGCCGTCCGTACGGTCCGGTTCGGCGTACTCCACTTTGATGTGACGCACCTCGGCGGGATCGATGCCGGCCTGTCGACAGGCATGCCACAGCGGCTCGCGGTGCGCTTCGTCGGGTCGCCCCGAGTTCCGGCGGATGGACCGGCCGGCGATATTTCCCGGGTGATTGACCGGTGGCCGACCGACGAGGGAGGTTCCAGGCCGCCGCCGGGAATTGCGCGAGCAGGGGAAATTCGCGTCGGCAGTGGATGGCTGGAATCGACGATGGGCTTTGTCCGGGCATGGATCGGGGAATTCGGTCGACCTCTCGTAGGGGCCGGACCGGATCCGGACCTTGATCCCATTCTCGATCCGGATGCCGATATTCCGTTCTTGACCGAGACCGAGCATGCCCACCGCGTTCGGACGACGGTGCGCGGACGCGGTGGTCGGGCGCGCCGGCCGTAAAGAATTCGGCCCACGGGGAATCCCCGGCGGCAGCGGGGAATCGGCGCCGGACCCGCCCGGGAATCCGCGCCGGACCTCCGACCGGGCGGGCGAGCCGTCGACTCCGGCGCCGCCCGGAGAGCTGTCCCGTCGACGGGACTCGGCCGCGAGGAGCCGCCCGCCGGCGCCGGAGCTGCTCAGCCGCGCAATTCGAGCGTGCAGCACTTGGCGTTGCCGCCGGCCTTGAGCAACTCGGTCAGGTCGATCCCGATCGGAAGGTAGCCACGCTCGCGCAGCTGAGGGCCGACGAGTTCGACCGCCCGCTCCGGCAACAGCACGTGCCGGCCGTCGGAGAGCGCGTTGAGCCCGAACACGGCGGCGGTGGCCTCGTCGGCCAGGATCGCATCGGGGAAGCGCTCGGCCAGTCGACGCCTGCTGTCGAGGGAGAACGCCTGCGGGTAGTACATGACCTCGTTGGGCCCGAGTACCGAGAGCGCGGTGTCCAGGTGGTAGAACCTGGGGTCGACCAGGGTCAGGCTGAGTACCGGGACACCGAAGAACTCCCGTGCCTCGTGGTGCCCGCGCACGTCGCTGCGGAAGCCGCAGCCGGCCAGGAGCTCGCCGCCCACGTAGAGGAAGTCGCCCTCGCCCTCGTTGAAGCTCTCGGCCTGGCGCACCTCGGACCACCCGCCGGCGCGGAACCAGTCGAGGTAGGCACGCGACTCGTCGGCGCGCTGACGGTGGCGAAAGCGTGCGACGAGCACCTTGCCGTCCACGACGGTCGCACCGTTGGCCGAGAAGACCATGTCCGGGAGACCGGGAACCGGTTCGATCAACGCCACGTCGTGCCCGAGCGCCACGTAGGCGTCGTGCAGCCCCTTCCACTGGGCCAGTCCGGTGTCCGCCGAGGTGGGCACGCTCGGATCCATCCACGGATTGATCGAATAGGTGACGTCGAAGTAGGTCGGCCGGCACATCAGGAAACGCCGCGGCCGAACCGTGCGGTTGTCGTTCGACGCCTGTTCGATGTCTGTCTGGGTCACCTTGATTCCCTTGTTCTCCGTGATTGTGTCCGGGGCGAAATCAATGCCGATGCAAAACGATGAGTTCGACCGGACGGAAACACGGCGTGCGCCGGATACGGGCATGCCGGAGAAAATGCGGGATCGCCGCGGGCCGAAGCTAGCACGAGGCGCCGGGCCGCACCCGTCCCGTTGACGGGACAACTGCGGGCAATGAATATTCACGATTTCACCGGGGCCGGTTCGGGTAATTCAACCGAGCGTTATGCCTTACCTGCGTGCTATCGCGTGCCGAGCATGGCCGAATGGAACTCGCGCGGTATACGAACCGAGGCGCGAACTCGCGGGGTGGTCGAGGCGGAGGGGCATCGGCACGCGCACCGGCCGAACGCCTCGTGGCGCCGGCGATGTCCGCGGGCCGGCCGACCTTGCCGGAGGCGCCGTCGGCGGCCGTCGACGAGATCACCCGTGAACCGGCGCCCGGATCCGTGGAGTTGCGGCTGCGGGGCCGGCGCCCGGCCTCGTGGCGACCCCGCTCGCGGACCTCGCGTCCGAGCCGGCCGGTCAAGCGCCCGCCGATGCCGCGTGGGCCCCGCCGAACGTGCCCGCGTACGAACCGCCGCCGGCACCCGACGGCGGGGACGTGCCCACGCGGATGATCGGCTTCCGGCCGCCGGGCCATCGCGAGGTTCGGATCGCCCGAACCGCCCGATTCGAACAGTTGTCGGTCGACCCACCGGCCCGTCCGCGCCCTGTCCGCCGCCTTCGACGGAGCTGCCTCGGAGAGCGGGGCCGGACCCGGTTCGGCGCCGAACCGGCCGGCCGGATCCGATCGTTCGACGGGCGCGATCCGCACCCGAACGGGTCGCCCGGAAATCCGTCCGGATGGTTGAAGTCATTCCCGATGCGGCCCGCTCGTGAATGTGCGATGACACTTACCTGGCGTGGCCGTTAGGAAGGCGTCAAGACGGCCGAGTTTTCGAGCCGCAGCAGGTACGCACCTCTATAGTGACCGCCCCGCGAACGCGATCGATCCGATCACCATAGCCGTGCCTCGACACAATCTGGTTGGGCGAATCTTTTTTGGCCGGTTCCGGAAAGCGGCGATCGACTACGGTGCAGGTGCGGGCGGTATCTCTCCGAAACAACCAGCGTTCGGTTCCTTGATTTCCGGGAGTTGCTGGGATCTACTCGGGTGGGCCGTCGAAGAACCACATTGAATGTGGATCTTCAGGTGCCGGCAGGGCGTGACGCCGGCAGCCGCAAACGCCAACGGGGATCTGTAAAGAGGCGAACGGGGCGAGTCGTTGATGCACGCATTCGTACACATGTCGACCATTTCCGACCGCGCGATCTCGAAGATCGCGTGGCACGGTCGTACGCAGGTGGAGCCCGGGCCGTCGACCATCCGGCCGGGAGCGATCGGAGAGCGACAGTCGTCGTGCCCGGTCGCGCCGGTGGGGTCGACGGTCGGCTGAATGCATATCGGATATGTCTGGCATTCCGCCCGTGGCGGGACTCCCCGTGGCGACGAGCTGCGCAAGAGCGGCAAACTGCGCAACATTCGCTTGTTCGAACGTGCACTCACATGGAGGCATGGTGGCGAATCAAACCAGAAATCATGAAAGCGCGAGAGAGGCGCAGCTCCACTCGGGCCCGGGGGTCGTCCCCCGACCGCGAAGAGCTGTCGGGGACCATCCGCATCACGGCCGGCTACTCACGACAAAAGTGGGTTTGCAAATACCTGCCGACATGACCTTCGAGGACTGGGAGCAGGCCGGGCGCAAACTATCGGGAATCCTGGATTCCTCGTCGTGGTGGCTGGGCGACTGGTTGGTATATGGGAAGGACCACTACACCGACCTGTACCAACGTGGGATACGCGCGGCTGGGTTAAGCTACCAGACGTTGAGGAATTATGCATGGGTCTCGCGGCGTTTCGAGTTCAATCGCCGACGATCGGCACTGAGTTTCCAACATCATGCCGAGTTGGCCTCGCTGCCCGTCGCCGAACAGGAGCTGTGGCTGGACCGTGCCGAAGAGATGAACTGGACCACCAAGCAGTTACGGAACGCCATCCGTGACGTCCGGACGGCGACCGACGGACAGGACGCCCGGCAGGCCGAGGCGACGCGTCGCCTCGCGGTGCCGGGCGATCGTATCCAGTGGTGGCACAAGGCCGCGGAACAATCGGGGATCGACTTCGAGCAGTGGGTGCTCGCGACGCTGGACAACGCCGCCGAGCGGGTCCTGGAGGACGTCGAGGAGCAGGAGAGCATCAGCGCCTGACGTCAGGCAATCGAGGTACACGGGGTGATCGAGGCAGCCGAACCGCCCGAGGCGGCTCGGCGCGCCACGATCCCGGGGGCCTGTGCTCGCGAGCGCGGGCCCCTTCGGTTCTCTGCGGGAAGCCGCCCGGGTCGGCGCAGTCGGCTCGTCCGCGCGGCCCTCGCGCGATGCCGCGGGAGCGGTCGACGGATGCGGATATGTTCCTCGGCAATGTGGCGCCGGACGAATCGTCGGCCCATTCCTCGATCGCCCGCGCGTCGGGAATAGCCGACAGGGGCGTCGCGAAACAGCCGTCCGCCGGGCTGCCGTTCGGCGGCGACAGTGCCGATGGATTACCCGAATCGGCTCGACCATCCACGGACCCTCCGGCTCGCCATACTGCGCGGGAACGAAAATCCGGAAGTCACCCCTTCGGTAATCCGGCGCGGTCATCCCCCGGTGCACTACGGCCTCATCAGAGGAGCCGGCGGTTCAGCGCACGGTACAAGCGAGTCGGCGGGCCGACCGGAGCGTTGTCCCGTCGGCAGGACGGCGTTGGCCGTTGTATTGCGGGCCGGGCCCTTGAAAGCTTTGCCCGGCCCCTCTACGTTGAAGCTGCGGTGCCCGCCGACGCAATACCGAATGCGTTTCTCCCGGACGGCCGATCGAGTGGCGCGGGAGTATGGGCACGTCGGACGATGTTCATCGTGAATCCCCGACCAGGGTCCTCCTTTGGTTTCCGTGACCGACCCGTCGAAGATACGGAAGTTCCTGTCGCCGCCACGCTAGCGGGAGAGTTTTCTATGGGCACTTTTGCACGCGAGATCTACGACGTGGTGGGCATCGGGTTCGGCCCGTCCAATCTGTCGCTGGCCATTGCGTTGGACGAGTATCGATCCGAGGGCCCGGACAACCGGCCGAAGCCGTCGGCGATGTTCTTCGAGCGACAGCCCTCGTTCGGCTGGCACCGCAATATGCTGTTGCCCACGACGACCATGCAGATCTCCTTCATGAAGGATCTGGCCACGTTCCGCAATCCGGTGTCGCGGTTCAGCTTCGTGTCGTATCTGCACGCGTCGGATCGGTTGACGCAGTTCGTCAACAACCAGGACTTCTTTCCGACGCGCCAGGAATTCCACCAGTACCTGGAATGGGCGGCGGCCGGCTTCGCCGACCGGGTCCGCTACGGCACCGAGGTCACCGGGATTCGACTGCCGGCGACGACCGAGGCCGGAGCGGCCGAGGCGTACGTGGAACTGGAGATCCGCAGCGGCTCCGCGACCCGGGTGGTGCACGCGCGCAACGTGGCCATCTCGACCGGCCTGGTGCCGCGCATGCCCCAGGGCGTGCAGAGCGACGAACGGGTTTGGCACAGCTCGGAGTTCCTGGACAAGTACAGCCGGATGAACCCTTCCGAGCTGAAGACGGTGGCGGTGGTCGGCGCGGGCCAGAGCGCGGCCGAGATCACCCGCTACTTCTACGACGAACTGCCGCACGCGCAGGTCTACTCGATCATTCCGTCCTACGGCTACTGCGTGGCCGACGACACCCCCTTCGCGAACCAGATCTTCGACCCGGGCGCCGTGGACACCTACTACTTCGGCACGGATCGCTCCCGAGAGGCGTTCTGGCACTACCACCGCAACACCAACTACTCGGTGGTCGACGACGAGGTGATCCGGGACCTGTACCGGCGCTCGTACGACGAAGAGGTTCGCGGCCTCGACCGGTTGCGTTTCCTCAACCTGACCAGGGTGGACCAGGTCAAGCGGGCCGGTGACGAGACGCGGGTGTCACTGCTGTCGTCGGCCGACGAGACACCGGAACTGGACGTGGACGCCATCGTGTTCGCCACCGGGTACGACGGGATGGAGCCGACCGCACTGCTCGGCGACCTCGACCGGTACTGCCTGCGCGACGAGAAGGGCCGGCATCGGGTCGCCCGCGACTACCGGCTGGTCACCACTCCCGAACTGGGTTGCGGCATCTACCTCCAGGGCGGCACCGAGCACACCCACGGCCTGACCTCGTCGTTGCTGTCGAACCTGGCCATCCGCAGCGGCGAGATCGCCGAATCCATGATCGGCCGGCGTGCCGAGTCGGCGGCGGAGACACCGTTTCGTCGAGTGGGCGCCGGCGAGACCGGGTGACCCCTTCCATCCGGAGCCTACGGCCCGTCGGCACCCCGACGGGCCGTACCCCATTCCCGACGGCCGACGACCGACGGTCGACGACCGACGGTCAGGGCTTGACGCCGACCGCGCCGTAGCCCCAGACGTTCTCGACCGCGTCCAGGGGGTGGTCCGGCTCCGCGTCCGGGTTCCAGTGGGTGCGCAGGCCCGGCTCGACCAGGTCGAAGCCGGTGAACATCGACAGGATCTCGTCGTGGCTGCGCATGGTCATCTCGGCGGAGGCGTTCTTCCAGCCGTCGGCGCCCTTGCGGGCCTGGTTCGGGTTGGCGTCGAAGGACGCGTGCGAGAGCAGCAGCATGCTGCCGGCCGGCAGCGCGTCGCGGAGTCGGGCGACGATCTCGTGCGGCTTCTCGTCGTCCCGGATGAAGTGCAGTATCGCGACCAGCATCAGCGCCACGGGCTCACCGAAGTCGATCACCTCCAGCACCTCGGGTGCGGACAGGATGTCCTGGGGCGAGCGCAGATCGGCGTGGGTGAAGGTGGTCCGGCCGGGCCCGGCGTCGGTCATCAGTGCCCGCCCGTGCACCAGCACGATCGGGTCGTTGTCCACGTACGCCACCCGGGCGTCCGGAGCGATCTCGTGCGCCACTTCGTGCGTGTTGCCCGACGTGGGGATGCCGGTGCCGATGTCCAGGAACTGGCGGATGCCCCGGCGCGCGGCGTAGCGCACGGCGCGGCGCAGGAAGAGCCGATTGAGCTGGAGGGTGACCGGCAGGTCGGGGATGGCGGCGACGATGGCGTCGGCCGTCGCGCGGTCGACCGCGAAGTTGTTCTTGCCGCCCAGCAGATAGTCGTAGATTCGGGCGGTGTGCGGAATGCTCGTGTCGATCCGAGCGGGCAACCGCCGACTTTCGACCTCGTCGAGGCGAGGCAGCCGCCACGCCTTCTCGTTACGGTCTCCCGCGTCCCCCGCCGGTATGGATGTCACGTTCGCATGCCTCCGCACAACCGATTCCCTACGTTCGCCGAGGGTACTGCGGACACTCGCGGTTTGGGTTCGCGCAGAGGTGCTGTCGAGGAATCGGTACACACCCGAAGTCGTCGGGCAACCAACCGGATCGAACCGGTGGATGGGGTCGGTGCCGGCGGTCGGCCCCCGTGGCGCGGACCGCCGGCCGATGCCCGAGGAACTACTCGGGCACGCCTTCGTCGACCCAGCGGGCGAACGCGTCCACCCGGTCCGCCGGCCAGGCGCCGTCGCATGGCATGGTGCCCTGGCGCAGTCGGGCCAGGATCGCCTCGGCATGCGCGCTGACGTCGGCGTGCGACCACAGGTCGAACATGAAGCTCATCGACTTGCGGTCCATCTCCCGGAACAGCGGCTTGATGTGCTCGGCGAAACCGATCGCCTCATCAGCGGCCGGCAACGGCATGTCGGTCGTCTCCTCGTTGGACGGCGGGGCCAGGGCGGACACCCGGGCACCGGGGGTGGCGCTGCAGACCCACCACCAGCGGGGCACCGGCATGTGGGCCGGCGGGCGGGCACCGGGCTGCGAGTTCTCCACCGCGATCCGCGAGCCCCACTCGACGTAGCCGGCGAACGCCGCGCGGAACTCGGCGTCGGTGGGCAGGCCCGCGTCGTCGGCGGCGAGGCTGATCAACTGGGCCCAGCGGGCCCGCCATTCCTCCTTGAGCGCCTTGCCGGCGTGCTCGCCGACCATGTGGTCGTAGCCGCCGTAGTGCTCGGTGTACAGCTTGGGTCCGCCGAACGTCTCGACCAGCCAGGCCGCCACCCGCTCCGGGTGATCGGGTGCCATCCGGGCGAACAGCGGAGCCAGCAAGGGGTCTTGGGGGACGTACTTGTCGTAGAAGATGTGCGTCATCCGGGTCAGCGCGGGCAACCCGCCGGCCCATTCGTAGAGCGTGGGCTCGGCGGAGGGCGGCGGATCCGCGAAGCCGACGTACCAGTGCATGCCGCTACAGAACGGCTTGTTCCGCGACCGGCCGCACCGGCACAGGCTGTAGTGCTCGGTCGGCGCGCCCGGACCGCGCGGCTCCGGCTCGCCGTCGGCACTCACCAGCGGGATCCCGCCGGTCACCCGGTACGGGCCGTCCAACGACACCTCGATCGCCGGTTCGCGCTGCTGCGGCGGTGGTTGCCGACCGTCGAGCAGGTAGTCCAGGGCCCCGGACGGACAGGCCCGGACGGTCCGGACGATCTCGTCCATCCGGCCGCCGGACGGCGCCACGAACGGCTCCTCCTTCTGCCGGAAGACCGAGGAAAGCCGGTCGGTGCACAGGCCCGAGTGCGCGCACAGGCCGCGGTTGTCGGTCACCACGACCGGGTCGCCGGGATGGCTGTGCCGTTCGTCCGGCACCCGGGCGGGATCCTT
The DNA here is from genome assembly GCF_040605455.1 of Embleya sp. NPDC005575. Classification (NCBI taxonomy): domain Bacteria; kingdom Bacillati; phylum Actinomycetota; class Actinomycetes; order Kitasatosporales; family Streptomycetaceae; genus Embleya; species Embleya sp. NPDC005575. Next base: position 21,459 of record NZ_JBEXCV010000052.1, read on the forward strand.
GGCGCCGCTGAAGCCGATCCGGGCGTGGCTGCCGTCGCACAGCGGCTTGGTGGCGGACTCGCCGCACCGGCACAGCGCGGTCTGCGGCAACACCGGGATCGGCTCGCCGAGCCGGTCGGTGACGTGGGTCGCGTTGGTGACCAGGTACGGGCCGTTTGGCGCGACCTGGATGCGGGCGGGCAACTCGGCCTGGATCGCCGCGAACTCGGCGACCAACGCGGCCCGGCTCGCGTCGTCGTCGGCGAACAGCCAGGCCAGGTGTTGCAGGGCCGCCGCGGCCTCGAGCAGGGTCGGCGGCGGTTCGCCCGCGACCTCGGTGCGCAACCGGGTGACGTCCGAGGCGAGTTCGCGGACCATGATCGCCGGATCCCGATCGGCGCCGGTGGAGTCGGCCGGCTCCGGGCCGGTGGAGTCGCCGCCGAGGGCGAGCAATGCCTCGGTCAACGGTCGGATCACCGTGTCGCGCAGCGGCTCGGCCGCGTCGGCGTCGATCATCCGGCCGGTCAGTTCATGGTCGAGAACACGGGCCCGGATCAGCAGCGTCCGCAGCCGAGCCTCGATCGGCGCGCCGGTCATGGCCTGCAACCGGTGAGTCGGCTCGACGGGATGATGGGACGGTTGAACACGAAGGTCACGCTCGCTACCCCTGTCTCGGTGCGGTGCTGATTCAATACAATACAGGAGTGTATTGAAATGGAAAGTGGCAGTCGCGGTTCCGGTCGCGCCCGGGACAGTGCGATCGACGCCCGGATCCTGGCCGTGGCCGGACGCCACCTGGCCCGGGACGGGTACGCCGCGATGTCGCTGGCGGCGGTCGCGCAGGAGGCGGGTACCACCAGGCAGGCGCTGTACCGCCGCTGGCCCGGCAAGGCCGAACTCGCCGCGGCGGTGGTCGCCGCGCTGGCCGAGGACGAGCCCGGCGACCTTGCCGCGGACAATCCGTTCACCGTTCTGGTGGCCGAGCTGACCGACTTCCAGCGCGGCGTATCCAAGCCCGGCCGACTCTCGCTCGTCGGCACGATGCTCCAGGACACCACCGACCCGGACCTGCGCGCCCGCTACCGATCCCGGGTGATCGCCCCACGCCGGGCCCGGCTGCTGGCCGCGCTGGAGTCGGCCCGCCACCAGGGTCACCTCGCCCCCGACGCCGACCTGGAGATCGCCCTGACGATGTGCACGGGCGCCTGGTACGGCCGCGAACTCGCGGGCGCCCCGATCCCGGCGAACTGGCCGTACCGCACCGCGTCGCTGATCTGGCGCGCCCTCGGCGGCACGATCCCGCCCGGGACACCGCCGCCGACCCCCGCCTCGGGACCGAGGGCTGACCCGAAATAACGCCCGTCCGGCCGCCCTCAGCCGCTTCGGCGCACGCGGTGCCGGTGCAGGCGGGAACGACCGGCGAGCAGGATCGCCGCCCCGAGCAGGACCCAGGCCCACCGGTCGAGGTGCAGGGCCCACCCGACGAGCACCGCAGCGAGCGCGAACAGCACGTACCGGCGCCCGGGCCCGCCGCCATCCGACCGCAGCCGACGGAGGACCCGCCCGCCGCACCCGTCGTCTTCGCGCCATGCGTCCCGCGAAGCCGGTCCGCGCCGACCGGGCCGGCCGTGCCACCGGTGCCGCTCGTGCCCGCCGCGCCGCTCCTGTCGCTTCGACCACGTCCGGCCGCCCGGTCGATCGTCGGTTCCGTCGGCTCGCGTCGCCGCCGTTGCCGGTACGGCCAGTCCGGCCGTCGCGCGCCGCAGCGCCGCCACCGAGTCGGCGGTGAATACGGCCGACAACCGGCGGTCGAGGTCCTCGATCTCCAGCGTGCCCATCGCGTAGTGCTCGGCGAGCAGTCCCGCCGCCGCATCCCGCTCGACCTCGCACACCGGCTCCGAGAAGGGAGACCCGAGCGGCCCGAGCGCGGGCTGCGCGTCCTCGGTCATCGATGCCCTCCGTTCGGGTCGGCTGCCGCTGCGGCGGCGATCGCGAGCGGAGAGTCGATCGGGTCGACCGCGGGCCGCCCGGGCAGCGGGGCCTCGGCCGGCCCGCCGTGCTCCTCGTCGCGGGCCCGGCGCGGCAGCAGGAACGCGGTGAGCAGGACGAGTGCGAGCGCGGCCACGACCACCCACAGGGTCTGTTCCAACGCGTGGGTGTACGCGCCGGCCCGTCGCGAGCCGTGCGATCCGGCTGCGGCGTCGAAGAAGAGCGTGCCCAGAACCGCGACGCCCAGCGTGGCGCCGAGTTGCTGGTTGGCGTCCAGTAGGCCGGACGCGGAGCCGGTCTCGTGCTCGTCGACGCTCGCCGGCGCGATGTCGAAGAACGGGGCGAGCACCAGGCCCATGCCGACCCCCGTGAACAGCAGGGCCGGCGCGAGGTGCCGGGCGTCGGCGCCCACCTGATGCAGCGTCAAGGACAGTGCGGCCACGCCCGCGGCCATCACCACGGCGCCCGCGTGCAGCACGGTTCGGCCGAACCGGGGCACCAGCACCGCCCCAGCGGCCACCGCACCGAGCACCACGCCCAGCGCGATCGGGGTGCTCGCCAGACCGGCGTGGATGGCCGACCAACCCAGCCCGATCTGGAGGAACAGGCCGAACACCAGGATCAGTCCGTTCATCGCGGCGAAGAACACCAGTCCCGGCGCCGAGGGCCGATCCGGGGTCGGCGCCGGCGACGGGAATGTGTTGACGTCCATGACTCTCCTCGACGAATGGTGTTCGTTCACGACGAATCGCGTTCGATATGCCGATCGCCGTTCGTTACAGGAGTCAGTGTTCGGGTCAACTACGCTGTTCGCAACCCTCGATCGAAACAGGACGGCAACAGATGGCGAGAACGTCGCGGACCGGGCCCCGAGCCATCCCCGGCCAACCGCCCACGGACGCGGGCGCCGACGTACCGGATCTGCCCACGCCGCCGTGGCGCCGCGGCCGGGCCAAGCCGGTGCGCCCGCCGCTGAATCGGGCATCGATCGTCCGGGCGGCGCTGGCCGTACTGGACGAGGGCGGGCTCGAAGCGGTGAGCATGCGTCGGGTCGCCGACGAGTTGCACACCGGACCGGCGTCGTTGTACGTCCACGTGTCGAGCAAGGAGGAACTGCTCGAACTCGTGCTGGACCACGTGCTCGGCGACGTGGTGATTCCGGCGCCGGACCCCGAGCGCTGGCAGGCCCAGCTCAAGGAGGTGGTGCTGGGCTTCCGGGCGGTGCTGGCCGCGCACAACGACCTGGGCCGGGCGGTCCTGGCGGCGATTCCCTCCGGGCCGAACGCGCTGCGGATCAGCGAGGGGCTGCTGGCCGTCATGCGCGGCGGCGGCGTCCCCGAGCAGGCCAGCGCGTGGGTGCTGGACGTGCTTCAGCTCTACATCTCGGCCGACGTCTACGAGGCCGCGCTGCACCTGTCCCGGTCCGAGCAGGGCGAGGATCCGATGGCGATGGCCCAGGCATATCTCGGCGAGGTCATCGAGGCGTTGCCGCGGGAGCGATTCCCGACTCTGACCGCGCTGAAGCCGCACATGACCAGTGGTGGCCGGATGGAACGGGTGGAATTCGGTCTGGACATCTTCATCCGAGGGCTGGCGGACATCCCACGACCGTGACCCGAGCGCCGCCGACTCAGCGGTCGGCGGCCGGCTTCGGCCGGGGCAAGGCGGCGCACGCGGGATCCGAAACGGGGGAGAGCCACCCGGACCGGGGTCGGGCGAGCGCCTGTTGCCGCAGCCAGCCGGTGGCGTCGACGAAGGCCCGGGCTGCGGCGAGCGGCGTGTCGTGCTCGGAGGACACGTCGGCGAGCGGATGCCCGCCGCAATCGGCCGGCGCCGGGCAGTACCGGGTGATGTCCGCCTCGACCACCCACGGCGGCCCCCAGCGCAGGTCGAACCCGCAGCGGCGCGGGAAGTACAGCGCGGTGACGAAGGTGAAGCCGTTGTCGAGTTCGAGGACGCCGAGCAGGCTCGCCAGGGCGCGACCGTCGAAGCGTTGACACCCGTAGTGGACCCCGGCGACGGCGCCGACGTGTGCGCCGAGCCCGCGCAGGTGCCCGTCGGCTGCGGCGAGCGCGTGCCGAACCGCCTCGACCTCGGCGCCGGTGACCTCCGGGAACACCCAGGCGGGATCGCCCAGTTCCAGCGGGACCGCGACGATGTCCAGGCCGGATCCGAGCTCCGGTTCGACGTCCGGGGCAGGGGAGGCGTCCGGGGCAGGGGAGGCGTCCGGGCCCTGCGGGGTCATCGGATGCCGAACCGGTGCTCGGCGAGTTCGTCGAGGTCGGTGACCGAGCCGGGAATCGCAGTCGACTGCGGCCGGGGGCGGTCGATCGCCTGGAATTCGGCTTCGGTCGTGGCTGTGGGGAAGTCGGTCACGGAGCGAGCGTGCCGGGCGCGGGGCCGCACGGCAAACGATTTCGGCCCGATGCGGTCAGGCGTGCGGCGCTTCCATGGCCGGGCGCAGCCGCGCCAACAGGCCGAAGAGGGCGAGGCGTTCGTCGGTGGTGAGTGCGTCCAGCGCGGCGCGCGTGGTCTTCATCTCGCTACGGATGCGCCGGATCGTGGCGTGGCCCTCTTCGGTGGCCACCACGTTCTTGACCCGGCGGTCGTGGGGGTTGGGCTCGCGGCGGACCAGACCGCGCGATTCCAGCCGGTCCACGATGCCGGTGACGTTCGAGGCGTCGCACACCAGGCGGTCGGCGAGCCCGCGCATGGGCAGCGGGCGGCGGAGCAGGGAGAGCGTCTTGGCCTGCACCGAGGTGAGGCCGTGTCGGCTGACCACGGCGGCGAAGTCGTGGAAGTACGCCGTGCCCACGGCGGCCATGGCGTCCATGATCTCGGCCGTGCTCGGGTTGGTGGGATCGACCTCGGTGTCCGTGGTGCTGCTCATGGATCCAAGTTAACGCAAAAAGGTTGAAGACTTCAATCTTTGAACTTGACGTAGCAATTTCCGAGTGTCTACGGTCGGATCCGGCATATTGCTTGAAGGCTTCAACCATCGAGGCTGCCAAGCTTCGCCCCAGCCCCCCGAAGTCCCCCCGAAGTCCCCTCCCAGGAAGAGCACCCCGTGAGCAGCCCCACCCCGCCCGGCAAGAGCACCGGAACCGGCGCCGGAACCGGTCCCGCCACCGCCGACAAGCGACGATCCGGTGCCCCGCTGATCCTCGCCCTGGGTCTGGCCGCCATGGTCGTCGCGATGGCGCAGACCCAGGTCATCCCGATCCTCGGGCTGCTCCAACAGGAACTGGGCACCACGCCCGCCGGCGTCGGCTGGGTGACCACCGCGACGCTGTTGTCCGCGGCGGTGTTCACTCCGCTGCTCGGCCGCTTCGGCGACCAGCACGGCAAGAAGCCGACGCTGATCGGCGTACTGATCGTGATGATCGCCGGCTCCGTGCTGGCGGCGGTCACGTCCTCGCTGCCGTTGCTGATTCTGGGCCGGGTGCTCCAGGGCGCGGCGACCGCGATCTTCCCGCTCGCGCTGTCGATCATCCGCGAGGAACTGCCGGCCGAGAAGCTGCCCGGCGCGATGTCGCTGATCAGCGGCACGCTCGCGTTCGGCAGCGGACTCTCGCTGGTGGCCACCGGGCTGCTCACCCGCGGCGACGACCCGAACTACCACCTGGTCTTCTGGTTCTCCGCGATCCTGTCCGCGGTCGCCCTGGTCGCGGTGATCCTGCGGGTGCCGGCCAGTCGCACCAAGGCGGGCGGCCGGATCGACCTGCTCGGCGCGGCCACCCTCGGCCTGTTTCTGGTACTGCTGCTCCTGGGCATCTCGCAGGGCCACGAATGGGGCTGGGCGTCCGGCAGGACCATCGGCGCCTTCGTCGGCGCCGTGCTGATGGCGGGCGTGTGGGTCCAGGTCGAGCGCCGGGTCACCGACCCGCTGGTGGACCTGCGGATGTTCGTGCACCGCCCGGTCCTACTGACCAACCTGGCCGGCCTGTTCGTTGGCTTCGCCGCCTTCAGCCAGTTCATCGGCATCTCCTACCTGGTCCAGATGCCCGAGCGGGTGGCCGGCTACGGATTCACCGCGTCGGTGCTGCGGGCCTCGGTCGAATACCTGCTCCCGGGCGCGCTGATCTCGCTGCTCGCGGCTCCGCTGGGCGGTCTCCTGGTGGGCAGGATCGGCGCCCGGGTGACCCTGGCCATCGGCTCGGTGGTGGGTATCGCCGGCTTCGTGTGGCTCGCCTTCGGCCACGGCGCGTCCGTGTCGGTGATCCTCGCGGGCATGCTCACCGGTATCGCGATCTCCTTCGGGTACGCGGCGATGCCCGCGCTCATCGTGGCCAACGTGCCGCACCACCAGACCGGCATCGCGAACGGCATCAACTCCATCTCGCGCAGCGTCGGCAGCTCGATCGCCAGCGCCGTGATCACCTCGCTGCTCGCCTCCAAGTCGGTCGCGGGCCTGCCAGCCGGCTTCCCGCCGATCCCGGCCGAGAGCCAGTTCACGCTGAGCTTCGTGATCGCCGGGGTGATGCTGCTCCTGGTCGTCGGGGTGGCGTTGGCGGGCCTGAAGCGGGTACCCGCCAGGGCCGAACCCGTGGCCGTCTCCGTGCCGCAGGACCGGCAGTCCGTGGACGCCTGACGGACGCACGCCGCATCGACAGCCGCACCGACGCCCCGACCCACCCCACCGTCGAGAAAGGCCACTTGGATGATCCCCACCACCAGCCGCGAATGGCACATCCTGGCCCGCCCCAAGGGCTGGCCGAAGGAGGAGGACTTCGCCCTGCGCGAGGTCGAGATCCCGGAACTCGCCGACGGGCAGATGCTGATCCGCAACCTGTTCCTGTCGGTCGACCCGGCGATGCGCGGCCGGATGAACGACGTCAAGTCGTACACCCCGCCGTTCAAGCTGAACCAGGTCATGGAGGGTGGTGCGGTCGGCCGGGTCGTCGCGTCCAAGGCGGCCGGCTTCGAGGTCGGCGACGCGGTGCAGCACTGGCTCGGCTGGCGCGAGTACTCGGTGGTCGAGGGCAAGGGCGCGGGCGCGGTCAAGGTCGATCCCGACCTCGCGCCGCTGTCCGCCTACCTGGGCGTCCTGGGCATGCCGGGCATGACCGCGTGGGCAGGCCTGCTCGACGTCGCCTCCTTCCAGCCGGGCGAGGCGGTGTTCGTCTCCGGCGCGGCCGGCGCGGTGGGCAGCCAGGTCGGCCAGATCGCCCGGCTCAAGGGCGCCTCGCGGGTGGTCGGCAGTGCCGGCTCGGCGGACAAGGTCGCGCTGCTCGTGGACGAGTACGGCTTCGACGCCGCGTTCAACTACAAGGACGGCCCGATCGCCGAGCAACTCGCCAAGGCCGCGCCCGACGGCATCGACGTGTACTTCGACAACGTCGGCGGCGAGCACCTGGAGGCCGCGATCGGCGCGCTGCACACGCACGGGCGGGTCGCGATGTGCGGCGCGATCGCGCAGTACAACGCCACCGAGCCGACCCCCGCGCCGCGCAATCTGGCGCTGTCGATCGGCAAGCGGCTGCGGCTCCAGGGCTTCATCGTGATCGACCACTTCGGCAGGCGCGAGGAGTTCCTCGCCGAGGTCGGCGGTTGGCTACGCGAAGGCAGGCTCAAGTACCGCGAGACGGTGGTCGAGGGGATCGAGAACAACCTCGACGCGCTTCTGGGCATGCTGCGCGGAGCGAACACCGGGAAGATGGTCGTCGCCCTGCCGGAGTGAGTCGGCGAACGGGTCGGGACATGCCGAAGGGCCGCGCGTGGGGGTGGACGCGCGGCCCCTCGGGGCCTTTCGGGACGGGCAACTCAGGCCGAAGCAACCGGAGTTCCGGTCAGCCGAGGAACAGATAGTCGGCCTGGTAGGGCACCTCGACGGTGGGCCGGCTCGCCGGGTCGCACGTGCCCGCCGGCGCCACGCCGCCCCGCGTGTTCAGCCGCAGCACCTGGGTGGTCGCGGAGAGCAGCAGATCCGGCTTGCCGGTCTGGGTCGCGTTCAGCACCAACTCGGGGATGTTGCCGTCACCGTTGGGCAGTTTGGTCGCCACCGCGCCGGTCACCGCGCTGCCGTCCGGAGCGACCCACTGCGGCGGCCCGGCCGTCGGGTTCACGAAGGTGTGCTTCAGGTCGCCCTGAAGCTTGGCGGCCACATCGAACTGGGTGAACGCGGTGACGCCGTCCTTGGTCGTGCACGCGTAGATCTGCTTGCCCGCGACCACCGACAGGTTCGACGCCGCCGCCTTCGGGGTCACCTTCCGCTCCAGTTGCCCGCGCACCGCGCCGCCCGGGAACTCGCCCGTGTGCAGGTTGGTGTAGTAGTTCGCGGGCGCCGCGTCGATTCGCTCGACCACGGCCGGGTCGATCCCCTCCACCGTGCCGGCCAGGCCGGTCACCGACTGCGGCAAGCCGGCCTTCGCGTCGAACAGCGGCGCGACCACGTCACCGTTGGCACCCGCCGCCGCCCCGTGCAGGTGGCCCAAGGTGGGCGGGGCCACGCCGGTCCAACTGAAGGACCAGTCGATGCAGTTGCCCCACGGGCGCACCGAGGTGTCCGCGCGCCCGTCCGGGTCGCCGGTCTTCTTGCCCTCGGCGTTCGGTACCTCCTGCTTGCCCGTCGCCTCGGCGGGCAGCGTGCCGTTCTTGAGCACGCTGTTCACGTCGGCCGGGCGGGCGAGCTTGACCAACTGGCCGCGGATCGCGCCGCCGGGGAACTCGCCGGTGTGCACGTTGAAGTACAGGCTCGCCGGGTCGGCCTTGATCTTCTCCAGGAGCGCGACGTCGGTGACCTTGACGCTCCCGGTGACCGCGTTCGCGGTGCCGGGCAGCACCGATGCGAAGAACGGCACCTTCACCTCGCCGTTCCTGCCCTTGCCGCCCAGGTGCAGATGGGCCGCGGTCGGCGCGCCGATGCCCTCCCAGCGGATGCCGAAGGTCACCTGGTCGCCTTTGATCCGGACCAGCGCGGTGCCCTTGCCGTCCTTGTCGCCGACCGCCGCGTTGCCGCCGGGGACCTCGTTCGCACCGGACAGGCCCGCGGCGAAGAAGGTCTCCTCGCCGGTCGCGGGTGCGGCCGCGCCGGTGGTGGTCCGGTCGGACGCGGGGACCGTGTTGCCGTGCTCGGTGCCGTGTTCGCCGTCCGGCGCGCCGGGGTCGTTGGCGCCCTTGGCCACGGCGGCCGAATCGGTCTTCGTGGCACCGGACTTGCTGTCCGAGGACGAGCAACCGGTGACGGCGAACGCGAGGCCGGCGGCGAGGGCGATGGTGGGCAGCGTGTACTTGCGTGCGGGCATGACGTATCTCCCCGAGGTCATGGGTCGGTGGATTGCGCGCGAGTGGAACGGCCGGGCCTCGTCCGCGTCGACGGCGCGGGGGCGCGCGGGCCGGTGGTGCCGGGTGACCTGCGGTGGTGCTCGGTAACTCGGTGGTGCCGCTTGGGAGTCGGCAGGCGGAGCGGCGGCCGGGCGGCCGGCCGCCGGTGCCCGGGTCGATCAGTAGGAGGAACCGCCGTTGCCGGTCGAGGGCTTGTCGGTCTGCGGCGCCGTGCTCGTGGCCGCTCCGGCCTTCTTGCCGTCGGGGGTCACCGCGAACCAGCTGCCGTTCACGCCCTGGCCCTTGGTGTCGCCGGGCTTGGCGTCGGCCGCGAACCGGTACACGGGCCAGCCGGCGATGGTGACCTGGGTGCTGCCGTCGCTGCGGGTGACACTGCCGACCGCGGACTGGTCGAGACCGTTCACCGTCACACTGCCGGTGGTGGTGACCGCGGGCCACTTCGCGGCGCAGTCGCCGTCGCAGTTCGACTTGGACGGCTTGGCGGTGTCCTTGTCGAAGCGGTACAGCGTGAAGCCGGAGTCGTCGGTGACGATCGCGCCGAGCTTGGCGTCGGTGCCCGCCTTCAGCACGGCCTTGCCCGCCGTGCCGTTCGCGCTCTGCCCGGGTGCGGCAGGCGTGCCGGGCGCGTTCTGCGCGGGCTGGGACTGCTGTGCGGTGGGCTGTGTCGTGGTGCCGGCGGCCTTGCCGTCGTCCTTCGAGTCGCTGCCACAGGCGGACAGGCCCAGACCGAGCGCGCCGGCGATGGCGACGGCGGCGATGCTGCGGGTGCTGAAAACAGACATGGTGAACCCCCGGAGGATGGTTGTCGGATGTATCGAACGGCGTAACGGGGAAGGGTTTTGGGTTCCGTTCCCGAGTCGACCGGTTCGCGTGCCGGTCGTTGCGCGTCGACATCCAGCAGTACGGGGGAGGGGTCGAAGAGGGTTCAACGTCGCCGAAAGTTTTTTTCGAGGAATGGCGGCCGAACCCGAACCGGCCCCGGCGAAGGTTCTCGCCGGGGCCGGAACGTGCAGGTGGGCGGCAGGACACGCCCTACCAGGCGGCCGGCGCGTAGTCCTTGAGGAAGCAGCCGTACAGGTCCTCGCCGGCCTCGCCGCGCACGATCGGGTCGTACACCCGCGCCGCGCCGTCGACCAGGTCGAGCGGCGCGTGGAAGCCCTCGTCGGCGAGCCGCATCTTTTGCGGGTGCGGGCGCTCGTCGGTGATCCAGCCGGTGTCCACGGCCGTCATCAGGATGCCGTCCGAGAGCATCTCCTCCGCGCTGGTGCGGGTCAGCATGTTCAGCGCGGCCTTGGCCATGTTGGTGTGCGGGTGGCCGGGGCCCTTGTAGCCGCGGCTGAACTGGCCCTCCATCGCGGACACGTTGACCACGTACTTGCGTCGGGCCTTGGCCGCGGCCATCGCCGGGCGCAGCCGGCTGACCAGGACGAACGGCGCGGTCACGTTGCACAGTTGCACCTCGAGCAATTCGACCGGGTCCACCTCGTGCACCCGCTGCGTCCAGCTGTTCACCGGATCCAGGTCGGGCACCAGGCCGCCCGCGTCGATCGCGGTGCCGGTCTCGATCCGGGCCGGCGAGGCCGAGCCGCTGGTCAGTGCGAGGGCGGTGAGCGCCTGCGGGGTGAGCGCCTGGTCCTCCGAGCGGGACTGGCCGGGCAGCAGCACGTGGCCGCTGCCGCCGATGTGGCCGAACGAGACCATCTCCGGCAACTCGCCGGCCGGGAGCGGCGCGGCCTCGGCGGCGGCCAGCGCCGCGTACGCCTGCGGAGTCCGGCGGACCGTCTGCGCGGCGTTGTTGATCAGGATGTCCAACGGCCCGGCCTCGGCCACCGAGTCGGCCAGGGCGACCACCTGGGCCGGGTCGCGCAGGTCTATCCCGGCGATCTTGAGCCGGTGCAGCCAGTCCCCGCTGTCCGGCATCGCGGCGAACCGGCGGATCGCGTCGTTGGGGAAGCGGGTGGTGATCGTGGTGTGCGCGCCGTCGCGGAGCAGGCGCAGCGCGATGTACATGCCGATCTTGGCCCGGCCGCCGGTGAGCAGGGCGCGGCGTCCGGTCAGGTCCGTGCGCTGTTCGCGGCGGGCCCGGTTCTCGGCGGCGCACTCGGGACACAGCTGGTGGTAGAACGCGTCCACCTCGCGGTAGCGCTTCTTGCAGATGTAGCAGGCCCGGGCGCGTTCGAGCACGCCGGCGATCTCGGTCGTGGTGACCGTGGTCAGTGCGATGCCCAGCGTCTCGTCGTCGATCCGTCCCGGCGCGCCGGTCGCGGTGGCGGCGGTGACCGCCTCGTCGTTGGCGATCACCCGGTCCCGGCGCTCCTTGCGGCGGCGCTCCTTGACGCTCTTGTAGATGCCGGCCGTGGCCCGCCGGATTCGCACCGCGTCCGGGTGCTCGACGTCCAGGTTCTCGACCTCGGCGAGCACGCTCAGGCACAGCTCCATACGCGCGGGGTCGACCCCCTCCGCCACGCTCGTGTCCGCCTGAATCTCGCTACTCGCTGTCATCGCCGTTGCCGTTTCCTGTGTTCGCCGCCACCACAAAACCCCGGCGAAACTCTACGTCGTGCCGGGACCTGGACCAATTCCCGCGCTTGGCGGGCCGGATGCGCGGAGTCCGGTCACCGCACATCACGCACCGCCACGGCGTCGGAGCGGGCGGTGTCCGCGGCGGCACATCGTCGAGCGGCTGTGGGTCGCGCTCCCGGACCCCCCGTGCGGGCCGGGAGCGCGACGTTATGGGGACGGGTGCCGTTCAGGTACGAGACCAGCCGTAGGTGCGCTCGACGGTGATGCGGATGACGACGCGGTGTTCCGCGGCCATCACGGCGCGGTACTCGGTCCAGTCCGGGTGTTCGCCGACGATTCGGCGGTACACCTCGACCAGTTCGTCGGCCGTCGGGTCGTCCGGGGCGCGGCACTCGGCGCCGATCTCGGCGTGGCCCTCGGCGACCAGGTAGCCGGCGTAGTCGGGGGCGGTGACCAGGAAGCTCGCGCGCGGGTCGCGGGCGAGGTTGCGGGTCTTGGCGCGGTCCGCGGTGGCCGAGATCCGAATCGACCGGCGGTCCGGCTCCCACAGGTAGGAGACCGGGGAGAGCTGGGGTCGGCCGTCCCGCTTGAGGGTGGTGAGGACGCCGCGTCGGTCGGCGCCGAGGAGTTCCGTGTCCATGTTCGGTGGCTCGCTTTCGTTACGGGCCTCAGAGAACGGCAACCCGGTCCGCTCCGCGACGCCCTCGTACAACCGATTCGGCAGGCGATCGAGCGTGATCACGGAGCACCGGCCTTCCTGGCCATCACGTCGGCGCGGACGCCGGGTCGCGGCAGTAGTTGATGTGTCATGTAGATCGTCCCGGGCACGTACATGACATGTCAAGTAGCTGCTAGATTGGTAGCCATGGCCCGTATCGAGGAGACGCCCTGGCTCGACCCCGTGCAGCAGCGCGCGTGGCGGGGATATCGCCGATTGCGGCTGCTCGTGGACGCCCGGGTGGCTCGTGATCTGGCCGTCGACTCGGGCCTGTCCGATCCCGACTACGACGTGCTGTCCGAACTCTCCGAGGCGAGCGGGCACCGGCGCAGACTGGGCGAGTTGGCCGAACGCATGTTGTGGTCGCAGAGCCGGATGTCGCATCACGTCAAGCGCATGCAGCAGCGTGGCCTGGTCCGCCGCGAGGAGTGCGCGCGCGACGGGCGCGGCGCCGAGATCGTGCTGACCGCCCAGGGGCTGCGGGTGATCGAGGAGGCGGCGCCGCACCACGTCGCCTCGGTCCGGCGGAACCTGATCGACCTGCTCACGGCCGAACAGATCGCGATGCTGGAGCAGATCGCGGACACCGTGGTCGAGCACGTCGAACCGCGCCTCTGACCCGGCTCCGGCCGCCCGTCGATCGCCTACCGGCCGCCCGCCGGCCGCACGACGCGAACCGCCCACGACCGAGATCGTGGGCGGTTGGTGGGAGGCGACCCTGCCCGGGACACCTCGGCGGTGACCGTGGTGCCGTCCGGCTCGATCCTCCCCGGCGTGAGGTCAGGCGCCCTGCGCGTAGCCCTTGGCGACATGCTCGAGCCACCACTGCGGCGCGGCGTTCATCAGCGTGCCGAAGTCCCAGTAGTCGTGCCAGCGCACGATCTTCCCGTCCCGGAACTCGTGGACGGACACGAACGGCAGGACCACCTGCTCGCCGCTCTCCCAGTGCCACTCCTCGGCGTGTTCGGTGACCACCAGGTCGCCTTCCGCGACGGTGCTCCTGTGGTGATGGATGTAGCCGGTGAGCATCTCCAGGCCCAGCCGTAGCCGGGCCTCCACGGCGGCCGGCCCGGTCGCGCCGGGACCGGGCGCGGCGACGTCCGTGTAGTGGCCGTCGGCGGCGAAGTAGCCCGCGACTTTGCCGAAGTCGCGGGCGTACAGGTCCTGCCAGAACTGTTCGATCAGCCGCTTGTTGGCGGTCGCGTCACTCATGGCGGGCACCCTACGCACGCGCGCTGAAACTAAACAGAGGCAAGCTTCTCGCCGGCCGGCCGGTGCTCGCGCAGGGTGCCGGGACGCCGGTCAGCTTCGATCGAGCAGCAACACCGTGAGCAACGGCGCGTCCGGCCAGGCCGGACGCAGACCGCCGAGCACCCGGTAGCCCCACCGTTCGTAGAGCGCAAGGACCTTCGGGTGGGTCGGATCCACCAGCAGGGTCACCCGCTGCTCGGTACGGGCCGCCAGCAGCGTGTCGTGAATGGTGCGGGCCGCGCCCGAACCGCGCCACGGTTCGCGGACCATCAGCTCGTTGAGCGCGAACGTGCGCCGGCCGTCCTCCTCGATGTCCACCGCGGGCACCGGATCGGTCAGCCCGATCCACCAGCGCGCACCGGCCTGGAGCGTGTAGCCGAACGCGTAGCCCACCGCGATGTCCCGGCTCCAGCCCACGACGCACTCGAAGCCCGGCGCGGCGGCGTAACCGGCCAACCGCTCCGCGAAGCTGTGCACCGAGTGGAAGGGGCGGTCCAGGTCCGCCGCGTACACCTCGGCATAGATGTCGAGCAGCATCTGCCGGATCTCGTCGAGGTCGCCGCCTCGGTGATGGGTCCGCTCGATGTCGGTTGCCACGCTTCCTCCAGATAGAGGTCATCGCCCCCCGGAGCGGATCTTCCCCGCGCCGCGCACGCCCACGCTCCGCCGCCCTGATGATCCGTCAACGACCCTTCCCGGTAAGGAAATACTCGACGCGGATCGGATTCGCATGGTCCCCTGCCGGTATGGCTGACCCCCTCCACGAACGCGACCTCGCCCGGCCCGCCCTCGACCTGGTGGCCAAGGCCGCCGGGCCCTATCTGGAGGCGCTTCCCGATCTGCCGGTCCGGGATCCGGCCGCCGACGTGCTCTTCGACCGGCTGGGCGGACCACTGCCCGAGCGCGGCGACGGCACGCTGGCCAGTGTCGAGGAACTGCTCGACGTCGGCACTCGCGCCGCGATGCAGTCCTCGGGCCCGCGGTTCTTCCACTTCGTCGTCGGCGGCGCCACGCCCGCCGCCCAGGCCGGCGACTGGATCACCGCGCTGCTGGACCAGTCGGGCGGTCTGTGGGCCGCGTCGCCGCTGGCGACCGAGACCGAGACGGTGGTGCTCGGCTGGCTCAAGGACCTGTTCGGGCTGCCCGACGCGTACGGCGGCGTGCTCACCCCCAGCGCCACCCTCGCCAATCTCACCGCGCTCACCTGCGCCCGCCACTGGTGGGCCGCGCGGCATGGTGTGGACGTGAGCGCCGACGGGCTCGCCGGACTGGCGACCATGCCGGTGCTGGCGAGCGGATACGTGCATCCCAGCAACCGCAAGGCGCTGCAGATCCTGGGCTGCGGGCGGGACACGCTGCGGGTGTGCGCGCGCGACGACGCGGGCCGGGTGGACATCGACGCGATGGAGCGTGCGCTGATCGAGATCGACGGACCCGCGGTGCTCATCGCCACTGCCGGGGAGGTCGCCACCGGCGACTTCGACCCGATCGACGCGCTCGCCGACCTGGCCCGGCGCTACGGTGCGTGGCTGCACGTGGACGGCGCGTTCGGCCTGTTCGCCGGCGTCTCGCCGCGGCTGCGCCACCTGGTCCGGGGCGTCGAACGGGCGCACTCGGTGGCCTCCGACGGACACAAGTGGCTCAACGTGCCCTACGAGAGCGGCTTCGCCTTCGTGCGCGACGCCGAGCTGATGGGCAGGGCGTTCGGCGCGTGGAACGCCCCGTACCTGCCCGGCGTCGGCGACACGCACCTCAACTACTCCTCGCTCGGGCCGGAGTCCTCGCGTCGAGCACGGGCGTTGCCGATCTGGGCCACGCTGCGCGCGTACGGCAGGGCCGGATACCGGGCGATGATCGAGCGGCACAACGACCTGGCGAACCACCTCGGCGCGCTGGTCGAGCAGGCCCCGGATCTGGAACTGCTGGCCCCGGTACGGCTGTGTGTGGTCTGCCTGCGCTATCGCCCCGACGCCGCGCTCGGCGAGGCCGAGCTCGACGAGTTGAACCGCCGGCTCGGCGCCGAACTCAACGAGGACGGGCGGGTGTACGCGGGCACCACCGTGTACGAGGGCCGGGTCGCGCTGCGTCCGGCGATCGTGAACTGGCGGACCACCGCGGCGGACGTCGAACTGTTCGCGCACGTGGTCCGGGAGATCGGCGCGCGGGTGGCCGCGGAGCAGCGCGCGGGTGCGCCGGCGCGTCCGGGGGAGCCGGACCCGGGCGCCGTCGAATAACTTTGCGATCGCACCGCGTGAACCCCGGCTTCCCGGGCAGACGTCCGGGCGGAGGTGGTTCAAGATGATTCCGCTGCTTGTAGTGCTTTTGCTCGCTTTGATCCTGTTCGGTGCAGGATTCGCCCTCAAGGCCCTCTGGTGGATAGCCGTCATCGTATTGGTGCTCTGGGCCCTCGGGTTCGTCTTCCGCAGCGCCGGCGCGGGTGGTCGTCGCGGGCGTTGGTATCGCTGGTAGCCGACGCGTTGCCGAACCACCGGAGACGGGGCCCGTCCACGCGACGGGCCCCGTCGCCGCGCCCGGAGTCGGTCGTCGCCCGGTCGGCCGAATCCGCCGCGACGCGATGTCGAAACGATTTTGCGCAGGGGTCTGGACGGAGGAACGGTAGGAGTACTTTGGGGAGACCGAGGGCACCTCGTATGCCGTCATCCATGGCGGCGTCGTCTGCGGCGATCCGGACATTCGCGCACCAGACCGACCAGAGGATTCGAACCCATGTACTCACAGCACTCGATCGCGGGACACCGCCGAAGCGCTCGACCGGAGACCACGGTCGAGATGACCTACGGTCTGGCCTGCACGATGTGCGGCCGCGACCTGCGGGCCGCAGCGGACCGACCCGCGCACGACGCGGTGCCGGTCGGACACGTGGAGGATCGGCAGACCTTCGCCTGCCGAGGAGTGTGCGCACGGTTCGCCAGCGGTTCGGCGGACGGCATCGCCGAGGAGCCGGTGCCTCTGGACGAGCGGATGGCGGCCTTCCCGACCGACTGATCTCCGCGCGAGGCCGACCCGGCGATCGGTCGACCCCATGCATCGAAACACGGCGCCGGGGGATCCTCCCCGTATGCCGGACCGCATCGCCACGACAGTCGACGGACGTTCGCTGACCCTCACCCACCTCGACAAGGTGTGGTGGCCGCGAACCGGATACACCAAGGGCCAGGCGCTGGACTACTACGCCAGAATCGCTCCGGTCCTGCTCCCGCACGTCACCGGACGCCCGGCCACCTTCGTCCGCTTTCCGGACGGCGTGGACGGCGGCAGCCGCTTCTACAACAAACACGTGCCGCCCGGTGCGCCCGACTGGGTGCGCACGATCGCGGTGGCCGGCCGGGACGAGAACAGGGATCAGGTCGACGTCGACTCGTTGGCCGCCCTGATGTGGGCGGCCAACCTGGCCGCGATCGAGATCCATGTACCGCAGTGGGGCGCCGACCCGAACCGCCACGATCGGCTCGTCCTCGACCTGGACCCCGGGCCGGGCACGGGTATGTCCGAGTGTCGTCGGGTCGCGCTGCTGGCCCGCGACCTGCTGGCGGCGGACGGGCTGACCTGCGTGGCCAAGACCTCGGGCAGCAAGGGGCTGCATCTGTACGCGGCCCTGGAGCCGACATCGGAGGCGGCGGTCAGCGGGTACGCCAAGGCGCTCGCGATGCGCCTGGAGCGGGAGCGGCCCGAACTGGTCGTGCACCGAATGGCCAAGAACCTGCGCACCGACCACGTATTCGTGGACTGGAGCCAGAACGCGAGCGCGAAGACCACCGCCGCGCCGTACACACTGCGCGCCCAGTCCGAACCGACCGTGTCGGCACCGGTGTCCTGGGCCGAGATCGAGTCGGACGCGGACCTGGTCTTCGGCCCGGTGCAGGTGCTGGAGCGGATGGCCCGGGACGGCGACGGGTTCGCACCGCTGCTCGCCGCCGAGACCACCGGCCGGCTGCCGTAGGGCGCATTGGGCGCCGGGCTCAGCGGGCGCTGGGGTCACGGGGCACAGCGGTCCCGGGGCACAGGGCTCACGGGGCGTGGTGCGCATCGGGAGCAGGGCCCGCTGGGGGTAGGACTACCGGGCCCGGGGGCACGGAGCACAGGGCTCGCGCCGCGTGCACGGCCGCCCGGTCGGGTGCCGTTCAGTCGTCGGCCAGGTCCGGGCGCAGCCGGTGCCAGGAGGGATGGCGCAGCAGGCCCGCTCGGGTGCGCGTCGCGTAGCGGACCTCGCCGATCAACCGCGGCAACACCCAGCGCGCGTCGACCACCTGCGGCCGGGGCGTGAACGGGCACGTGTCGATCGCGGATACCCGAAGCAACTCGCCGAGCACGGTCCGATCCCGGTCGCCGAAGCCCGTGCCCACCGCGCCGACGTAGCGCAACACGCCCTCCTCGCGCACCCCCACCAGCAGAGCGCCGGGCAGCCCGGTGAGCCGACCGCGACCGGGGACCCAGCCGCCCACGATCACGTCCAGGGTGTGCACGTGCCGGATCTTCACCCAGTTCGGCGAGCGCTCGCCGGGCGTGTACACCGAGTCCAGGCGCTTGCAGACCAGCCCTTCCAGGCCCTCCGCCCGGGTCGCAGCCAGGGCCGCCTCGCCGTGACCGACCAGTGCGGCCGGCGTCGACCAGTGCGGGCCGCGCAGATCGAGCCCGTCGAGCACCCGGCGCCGATCCGCGTACGGGTGGCGGATCAGCGACCTGCCGGCCAGGAACAGCACGTCGAACAGCAGCAGCCGGACGGGTACCCGATCGCGCATCCGAGCCGCCTCGCCCGGGTGGTCGGCCAACCCCATCCGGGACTGCAGGCGCTGGAAGTTGCTGTGCCCGTGCTCGTCCAGGGCGACCACCTCGCCGTCCAGCACCGCCGAGCGGGTACCGAGCACCGTGCGCAGCGCGTGCAACTCCGGATAGGCCGCGGTGATGTCCGCTCCCGAGCGCGAGCGCAACACCACCGTGCCGTCACCCGGGAGGTAGCCGACACATCGCTGACCGTCCAGCTTCGTCTCGTACGCCCAGCGATCGTCCTGGGTGGCCGGCGGCAGCGCGCCCGCGGTGGCGAGCATGGGCGGATACACCGGCAGATCGGCCATGGGGTGAACGTGGTCGCCGCAGCCGCCGACTACACGCCCGGTCCCCCGAACGGTCCAGGTCCGTGCGATATGCCGGGCGGCCCCGCCGCGATCCGCCGGACCGGACCCGGACGGGCGCCCGCCATCCACCGATCTGTGGATGGCGGGTGCGTGCTCAGCGGGTCAGCAGGGACTCGATGGTGGAGCCCGGGGACTCCGGGGACCACGTGGGGTCGCAGCCCGCGAGGGCGGCGAAGACCCGGTCCCAACCGGTCGGGTCGGTGGCCGGGTGGGTTTCGAGCAGGGCGGCGATCTCCGCCTGGGCCTCGGTCGCGGCCGCGCGGATGCGCGGTTCGACGCCGATGCGATGGGCGGCCTCGGCGATCCAGCGCAGCACCGAGCCGGCGCCCCGGGCGACGTGCACCAGGTCGTGGCCGGTCAGCAGGCCGGCCATGACCAGGTTGTCCAGGTGGGTGTACCAGACGGCGTCGCCCAGGACGCTGTTCCCGAAGGCGACCGAGGCACGCGCGTGGTCGGCGTCCAGAGTCGCGGCGTTGAGGGCCACCCGGTGGTACACCGGCCCCAGTTCGAGCAGCCGCGCGGGCGAATCCGGCTGGAGTACGAGTCGGTTCAGCACCTCGATCGGGAACGGCTCCCGCTCGTGCTCGGTGAGGATCAGGTCCCAGTCGCGCAGATACGGCAGGTCGAGCACCTCGTCGGTCTCGGTCGTCCCGAAGCACCTGCGCAGCTTGGCCACCAGTTTGTCGCCGGCCCGCTCGCGGTCGATCCGCTCGGTCAGTGCCGCGTCCGGATCTGCCGTCGCGAGTGCCTTGACCACCACCCGGCCGGCGGTCGCGCCGAGCACGCCCTGCTCGACCAGCTCGCCGATGCGCGCCGCGCCCCCATACCGCAACAGGCCCCGCAGGCCCCAGAGTCGGTCCAGCAGCGAGGCCTTCTTGCCCAACTGGCGCAACGCGTGCTCGATCAGCTCCGGGTCGGCCGCCTCGACCTTGATCCGCAGCGCCGGCAACACCGACCCGGTGGGCCGATTGTCGGCCGACAACCGCTCGCGCAGCGCCGGATCCAGCGCGAGCAGATCCGCCGGCCCATTCGCGGGCCGACCCTGCGGCACCCGGGACAACACCGCTCGGCGCATCGCGACGTCCTCGCGCACCAGCGGCGCCCCGTACAGGTCCGCGTTCAACTCCGGGTCGTCCAGCCGCAACAGCCGGGCCCGGACTTCGGCGTCGCGACGCCAGGCCGCCATGATCCGCAGCGCGGCCCGGTCGTTCGCCAGGAACGGGTACTCGTCCAACGCGCGCGACGTGTGCTCGACATGGCGCTCGTACGCCCACAGCGTGGGGTAGGCGTGCTCGCCCAGGCGAGGCAGCACCACCGCGAGCGCCTCGGGCGACGCGCGCAGCAGCAGGTCGCCGGCCGGCCACCGCCAACCCCGGCGAATCCGCCACGTGTTCGCGTGTGCCGCGGCGAACTCGATGGTGATCGGCGACTCGACGCGCTGCCAATCGCCATCGCCGTCGGCCCCCGACTCCGTTATCGCGTCCAGGAGTTCGGGCAACGAGCGGTCGCCGACCGAGCCCATCGCGATCAGCGCGGCCAACCATCGGTCCGGGTCGACGCCCAGCCGCTCGGCGACCAGCGCCTCGGTCGCCCGGTTCAGCGGCCCCGCGAGGACCCTCGACCGCCACTTCCTGGGCAACGGGGTCAGCGCCCGCGCGGGCAGTACACCGAGCACCTCGGTCGGACCGACCAGGCCGTGCCGGTAGGCGCCCTCGGCCAGGAAGTCGCCGCCGCCCCGCGTCTCGTCGTAGTACTCGCGGATCCAGCGCAGGTACGAACCCGGCTGGGTCGGGCCCGGCCAGGTGTCCTTCGTCGGGTACCGGTCCGGGCGTTCGGCCGGGGTGCCGGCCAGGATCGAGGCGAGTCGATCCCTCGTCGGCTCCTCCAGGTCCTTGTTCTCGGCCATCGCCGCCAACACCTCGGGCTCGCCGAGGTCGATCAGGTCGTTGGCCACCGACTCGTCGAACACCCGGCGCCCCAGGGCCACCCGCGGCTGCACCGAAGCGCTGCCGAAGCACGCCTCGTAGAGCCAACTCGGGAATTCGTAGCCCGGCGCGTCGCTGATCCGCACCGACGCCAGCGCCGCGAGCACGCTCGGATCCTCCGGCACCGGAACGCGATCCGGCCCGGGTTCCGGGCTCGAACCCGCCGTCATCGTGCGCAGCAGATGCACCGCCACCAGCCGGGACGTGCGATCGTACTCGGCGGCCCGGCCCGCATTGCGGCGCCGGACCGTCGGCGCGGGCGCGGACACCTGCTCGGTGTTCGCGGTCTCGGCCGCCTCGCGCCGCGCGACCTCCAGCGCGGCGGCGTCCACACGGGCCAACTCCTCGGCCCCGGGCCGCGGACCCGCGGCTTGTCCGGCCAGCACGATCAGCTCGGCCAGCGACGCGGTGAAGCCGTCGACCAGACCGACCGCGACGGCCAACGCCTCGGTGTGGCCCGCGAGATGCTCCCGGGTCAGCTCGGCCAGCCGGGCCCGCATCGGAGCCAGCACGGTCCCCGGGTTCAGCGCGTGCGCGGACAGGACCACGGCCTGCGCCGGATGGGCCACGTCGATCAATCGGACCGGATCGAGCAGGCCGTGCTCCACCGCCTGGTTCACCCAGTCCTCGTCACGGTTGAAGGGCTCGGAGCGCAGCCACTCCAGCGGCGGGGTGTCGATCGACCGGCGCGCGTAAGTGCGTTGGGCGTTGACCAGTACCAGGCGCAACCGCGCACGATCCTCGTCGGTGGCGTCCTCGTGCCGGATCAGGTCGTCGATCGCCTCGTAGGCGAACGGTTCCTCGCGGTTGGCCGCCATCAGCAGCGGGAAGTCGTGCACGTACGGCTCGTGCACCAGGTCGCGCACGGTGGTGCGGCTGGTCCGGGTCTGGAAGCGGTGCGGCAACGTGGCCGGGTCGTCGTACGGTTCGCCGCTCGCGCGCAGGTCGGCCAGGCCGTCCTCGGCCCTGAGCGCGGCCTCCACCCGCTTGCGGACCTGTGCCGCGGTGCCGGCCCCGGTGCAGTCCAGGAGCGCGCGTACGCCGTCCGGGCCGTGCCGCTCCCACACCTTGACGTAGGCGTACTGCTGGGCGACCTTGCGGCAGCCGAACGACAGGGCTCGCGCGGCCAGTTCCGGTTCGCCGCTCGCCACCAGCGGAAGCAGGGTGCGCCGGTCGCCGTGCGTGAGCAACTCGCTGCGCAGGCTCGGGTCCAGGGGAGAGCGTCGGGCGATGGTGCGGCGCAACGACGGGGTCGAGCGCATGCCGAGATAGGCGGCGGCGTCCACCGCCGGGACCTGCTTGGCGACCAGGCGGGCGAGTTCGCGGATGTCCAGGCCGATGTTGCGGGCCATCGCCTCCCACGCGCGCGGGTCGGTCGAGGTGATCGCCGCCTCGTGCACGTGCCGCGGGAGCGAGCCGCTGGAGAGCAGGTCGCGCACCAGGCCGTCGGGCAGGTCGGGCAACAACTCCCGCAGGTCGTCCGGGTCGGCACAGGCCAGCAGGTGCCGGAACGGCTTGGTCAGAGTCGGCGGCGGGCCGCCGACCCGCTCCGGCGGACCGGTGACGGTGCCCGCCTCGATGCCCGCCAGCAGGGCCGGCAGCGCGTCACGGTGTCGGGGCAGCACCGCACGCAGGGTGTTCCAGCGGTCGGCTCGGGCGCCCAGGTGTCGGTGCAACAACTCGCGCAGCTCGGCACACTCCGGAAGTTCGACCAACGTGGCGACCGCGGTCCGGGCGGGAGTCACCTCGTACAGCACCCTGGCCAGGTCGGCGGGCTGGGCCAGGTCGCGGGTAAGCGCCGCGATTCGGGCCAGCGCGGGGTGCTTGGGGGTGCCGATCGCGGCCCGCAACACCGCGAGCGTCGGCCGGGCCACCGGGCCCACCGTCGTCGGATGCGCCGTGTACAGCGCGACCAGCAGGTCCTCGGGGCAGTCCGGGTCGGCGGACAGCAGCACGGCGGCCGCCTCCGGCAGCGGCTCGCGCCGCTGCTCGACCCGCAGCGCGGCCCAGTCGATCCCCCGACGCCAGGTGGAGGGATGTATGCCGGAGCGCAGTTCGGCGATCAGCCCGGCGGGGCCCTCGGCCTCGGCCACCGCGGCGGCCAGGGCGCAGAGTGCTTCGGTCGCCTCGCCTGCTCCGGTTGCCTCGGCCGGCCCGGCGGCGAGCGCGGCCACCTCGGGCCGTACGTGTCGCAGCGCCTCGGGCAGCAGGTCGGCGCCGCCGTGGCGGCTCAGCGACAGCAGGCCGCGCAGTTCCTCGGCGGCGGTCAGCGCGCCGGCGCATACCCGAAGCGCGTGCGCGACCAGGTCCGGCCGTTCGGCGACCACGGCGGCGCCCAGCCGGCGCGGTTGATCCCCCTCCGTGGGCTGTGTGAGCAATTCCTCGTGCAGCGCGGTCAACGGATGCGGCGTCTCGGGGTAGCGGCCGGGGGCGAGTACGACCCGGCGCATCCAGGCGGTGGCCTCGGGATGTGCGTAGACGATCCGGTCGACCACCGGGTCCGGTTGTTCGAGCAGCGCGGCGAGGTCGGCCGGCGTGAGCACGGTCCCGTTGTGCGCGAGGGTGCGGCGCACCCACGGGTCGGGATCGCGTGCGGCGAGCGCGCGCAGGTTCGGCGACGGCTTCCGGTCGCCGAGGAGCGCGCCGATCACGTCGTCGCCGATGCGATGGCGGACCCGGCCGAAATCGCCGACCGCGGCGCCCTCGAACAGCAGTCCGACCAGAAGAGCCTTGTTCGCGACCTGTACCGACACCACTCACCCCGTACTCGCCCGTTCCACTTGCGGGTTACACCCCACCACAATGCACGGACATCGGGTGTTCCGGCCCCGGAGGGAGGCGGCCTTGCCCGGACGCGACCCCGGGTCGACGTGTCGACCTGCGGTGGTTACGGGTACAACCGAGCGAGTCCTCCCAAGCAGTGCGGCCTGTCCGGATCTTGGTCGAGCACGTACTGCGTCGCGATGTGTCACGCCTGGTGGGGTTCCGGGGCATTCCCGGGGCCGGTGGGTGAGTGGGCACGGTAGTGGCGCACACCGGCCCCGGACGCGTCATGTCCAGGCGGAGGCCCTGCCCGGCGGGTTCGCCCGCTCGAAAGGACGGTTCGGTGATGACCACCCTGGGTGTCGAGGAGGAGTACCTGCTCGTGGACCCGGTCAGCGGACTGCCGGTACCGGCGGCCGAGCGGGTCCGGGCCGAGGTGAGTCTGCGGCCCGGGCTCGACCTCGGCGACGTGCAGCCCGAGTTACTGAAGGCGCAGTTGGAGGTGGCGACCCCGGTGTGTTCCTCGCTCGACGAGATCGGCGGACACCTGTATCGGATGCGGCACGAACTGTCGGCGGCGGCCGAGCGGATCGGCTGCCGGCTGGTCGCCTGCGGGACCGCGCCCGCGGGCAACGGGAAGCCGATGGAGATCAGCGAGCATCCGCGCTATCTCGCGATCGCCGAGAACGCCCGGCGATTGGCCGACGTGCAACTCATCCACGGGATGCACGTGCACGTGGCGGTACCGGATCGGGAAACGGGCGTGCAGATCGTCAACCGGATCCGGCCGTGGTTGCCGGTGCTCGTCGCGATGGGAGCCAACTCCCCGCTCTGGCAGGGGGTGGACACCGGGTTCGCGAGTTGGCGCACGATCCACTACGCACGCTGGCCGGTCGAAGGGCAACCCCCGGTGTTCGTCGACCTGGAGGAGTACGAACGGAGGGTGGACGCGCTGCTCGCGGTGGGGGTGATGCTGGACCGAGGTCAGTTGTACTGGCAGGTGCGGCTGTCCGAGCGGTTTCCCACCATCGAGATCCGCTGCCCGGACGTGCAGCTGCGGGCGGACGATGCGGTGATGCTGGCCGGGCTGGTCCGGGCGCTCGTGGTCACCGCGCTGCAACAGCACGGCGAGAAGGCGCCGTACGCCGCACCCGATTCGGAACTGCTGCGCGCCGCCTGCTGGTTGGCGGCTCGCGACGGGCTGGACGGGGACCTTTTCGGGCCGGTGGGGCCGGCGGGGACGGCCCGTCGGATCGACGCGGGCGACATGGTCCGCGAACTGCTCGCGCACGTCACCCCGGCACTGGACGAACTCGGGGACACCACACGGGTGGTGGCGCTGGTCGAGCGGCTGATCCGGCAGGGTACGGGAGCCGACCGGCAGCGTGGGGCGTTTGTGGCCGGGGGGCTGCCGAGTGTGCTCGATCTGCTGATCTCGGACACCTCGGCCGGGTAGCCGACGGCCGGCCGTGATGTTTGTGCTCGGCCGGGGAGTAGGGGTGGAAAGGGGCTGACGGGGGAAGGGCCCGGGAGGCAGGGTGGGGGTGTGTCGACTCCTGCGCATCACCCGACTCCTCCGCCTCGGGCCGGCCACCTCGTGGTATGCGGCGACGACGCGCTCGCCCAGCGACTGTCGTCCGAACTCGCGCACGTCTACGGGGAAC
The DNA here is from genome assembly GCF_040605455.1 of Embleya sp. NPDC005575. Lineage (NCBI taxonomy): Bacteria > Bacillati > Actinomycetota > Actinomycetes > Kitasatosporales > Streptomycetaceae > Embleya > Embleya sp. NPDC005575. The sequence goes on from NZ_JBEXCV010000052.1 coordinate 46,768, forward strand.
ACGTGACCGTGCTGCTGCCTTCGGTACACCGCAACCACGGTCCACAAATCGAGGACCTGGCGCGTGGCGGCGGACTTTCGGTGTCCGTGGTCGAAGCCGCCGAGCCGACCGACGACGCGCTGCGCTCGGCAGGCGTGTCGGGTGCGTCGGCGCTCGCGCTGGTCTATCGCGACGACCGGGCCAACATCCACGCGGCGTTGCGAGCCCGGCGGATCAACCCGCGGATCCGGCTCGTGGTGCGGCTGTACAACCGCAAGCTCGGTCGGCATCTGCAGGAACTGCTCGACCGAGCGGTCGCGGCCAGGGTCGGCGACGACTCGGCCGGGGAGGTGACCACGACCGTGCTCTCCGACGCGGACACCGCCACCCCGGCCCTGGTCGCCGCCGCGATCGCCGGTACGGGCAAGGTCGTCCAGGCCGACGGACTGCTGCTGCGGGCGGCCGAGCGGTCCGCCGACGAGCGCGACCCCGCGCCGTACCTGTATACGCTCGCGCTGGCCTCCGAGGGGGCGGGCGGCAGCCCGGAGTTGTTGCCGGACGATGCCGCGGCGGCCGCCGGCGGGGCCACGCGGGGCCGTACCGTCCTGGAGACGATCAGCCTGGAGGAGGGACCCGCGACGCCGGTCAACCGGCCCCACCTGCCGCCGGGATTGCCGGTGGCCACGCTGTTCCCGCGGCGGTTGCGCTACGCGATCCTCGCCCTGGTCGCGCTGCTCTTCGTCTTCGCCGGGCTGACCTGGTGGGTCACCCGGGACCCACCGCTGCGGGCCGCCTATCGCTCGATCCTGGACGTCTTCGGGATGGGCGATCCGGCGCTCGGTGAGGGCACCGGACGCCAGATTGTCCAGGTGTTGTCCGGGCTCGCCGGATTGGCGCTGCTGCCGGTGCTGTTCGCGGTGGTGCTGGAGAGCCTGGGCACCTTCCGGACCGCGACCACCCAGCGCCCGCCGCCGCGCGCGATCGCCGACCACGTGGTGCTGTTGGGCCTGGGCAAGATCGGTACGCGCGTGCTGGATCGGCTGTGCGAGCTGGGTATCCGGGTGGTGTGCGTGGAACGCGACCCGCAGGCGCTGGGCATCGCCGGCGCGCACGCGCGCCGGGTGCCGGTGGTGATCGGCGACGTCACCCGCGAGGGCGTCCTGGAGGCCGCGCACATCGGCGCGAGCCGGGCGCTGCTCGCACTGACCAGCGATGACGCGATCAACCTGGAGGCGGCCCTGTACGCCCGCGAGATCGATCCGCAACTGCGGGTGGTGCTGCGGCTGTTCGACGACGACTTCGCCAGGACGGTGAACGGGACGCTGCGCGAGTCCTATCCGAACGCGCTCACCCGCAGCCGCAGCGTGTCCTCGCTTTCCGCGCCGGCCTTCGCCGGCGCCGTGATGGGTCGGCAGATCCTGGGCGCGATCTCGGTGGAGCGCGAAATGTTGTTGTTCGCGGCGATCGAGGTCGCGGCCCGTCCGGAACTGCAGGGCCGCACGGTGGCGGAATCGTTTCGGGCCGGGATGTGGCGGGTGCTCGCACTGGACGTGGCCGATCCGGCGGAGCGTCGGGCCGACCTGGGCGCGGACGCGGCACCGCAGCGCGACCTGGTGTGGGAACTGCACGCCGGCTATGTCCTGCAGCCGACGGACCGGGTGGTGGTCGCGGCGACCCGGCAGGGACTCGCGGAGTTGTTGCGCGGGGAGCGCGGGAGTACGCCGACGAGTTAGTGCCGCACCTGGTGGACGCCCGGTCGTTCGGCGGCTCGGCCGGCAGCCGCCGTCGGATTCCCCGGGCGGCCCGTCGATCGACACCTCGGTCCGTCCCTCGGTCGGCCCGGTGAGCGCAAGATGTCCGAAATTCACCTTCGATGTCACGGTCCGTCGCCGACAGACTGCGTAGCGACACGATCGTCGAGGCAGCGAGGGAGAGGGTGAGCGGTGATGTCCGAGGGATTCGCCCCGGAAGCGGGCGCGAAAGCGGGTACGGGATCCGGGGCCGAAACGGCCGACGTGATCTTCCACGGCGGCGAAATCGAGACGGTGGCGGGTGGGCCCGGCCCGAAGGGGGTCGTGGGGGAGGCCGGTCCGCGACCCGAGGCGGTCGCCGTCAAGGACGGCCGGATCACCTTCGTCGGCAACCTTGACGAGGCGCTCGCACACTGGCAGGGGCCCACCACCCGGCTGCACGACCTGGCCGGGCGGGCGCTGCTGCCGGGGTTCATCGACCCGCACGGCCACGTGGTCGGCACCGGACTCCAGGAGACGGTCGCCGACCTGCTCGGCGAACCGGACGGCGACGTGGGGGACGTCGACGCGATCGTGCGCAAGTTGTGCGAGTTCGCAGACAGCGAGGTCGGCCGGCGGTCCGCGTGGATCGTCGGGTTCGGCTACGACGACGCGCTGCTGGACGGCGAGCTGCATCCGACCCGGGAGGACCTGGACCGGGTCTCCACCGAGCGGCCGGTGCTGGCCATCCATCAGTCGTTCCACCTGGGTGCGGTGAACAGCAAGGGGCTGGAACTCCTGGAGTACAGCGCCGCCACGAAGGACCCGGGGGGCGGGGTGATCCGGCGCGGTGACGAGTCGGTGCTGCCGTTCGGCGAGCCGGACGGGGTGCTGGAGGAGACCGCGTTCTTTCCCGCCTCCGGTCGCGCGATCATGGGCATCGCCGAACAGGACCGGGCGCGATTTTTGGACAAGGGCCTGAAGGCGGCGGCGAGCTACGGCTTCACCACGGTGCAGGAGGGCGCCGCGGAACTGGCGGTGCTGGGCGACCTGCGGGCACTCGCGGCGGCCAAGGCGCTGCCCCTGGACGTCGTCGTCTACGTGAAGGCGGCCGAGGCGATCAAGACGCCCCATCTGGTCGAGGCGAGCGCGGAGTACGTGAACGGCCTGCGAGCGGCCGGGATCAAGCTGAACCTGGACGGCTCCCCGCAGGGCCGGACGGCTTGGCTGCGTGAGCCGTACAAGACCCCGCCGGGCGATCCGGACAAGGAATACTGCGGCTACCCGGCGCTGGAGGACGAGGTCGCCCTCGACCAGGTCCGGGCGGGCTTCGCGCACGGCTGGCAGGTGATCGCGCACGTGAACGGCGACGAGGCGATCGCCCAACTCATCCGCTGCGTGCGGATCGCCACCAAGGAGGCGAGGCCGGCCGATCGGCGCACGACCGGTATCCACTGTCAGACGGCGGGTGAGGACCAGATCGAGGAGTTCCGCCGGCTGGGCATCATTCCGTCGTTCTTCTCGATGCACACGTTCTACTGGGGTGACTGGTACTACGAGACGGTGCTCGGAGAAGAACGCGCCGTCGAGATCTCACCCGCGGGGTGGGCCCTGGCCCGCGGCATGGTCTACACGTCGCACCACGACGCGCCGGTGGCCCGGCCGAGTTCGCTCGCGATCCTGTCCAGCCAGGTCACCCGGAAGACCCGGAAGGGGATGACCCTCGGCAAGCATCACTGCGTGTCGGGATCGGACGCGGTGCGGTCGATCACCATCAACGCGGCCTACCAGTACGGCGAGGAGGCGCACAAGGGCAGCATCGAGGTGGGCAAGCTGGCCGACCTGGTGATCCTGAGCGCGAACCCGGCGACGGTACCGGGTGAGGCGATCGGGGAGATCACCATCGAGGAGACGATCAAGGCGGGCCGTACGATCCACCCGCCCGTCGAGGAGATGCCCGTTCCGGTGCCCTCGGGCGTGGGATTGAAGTTGTTCACGCACCACTGCTGACGGCGTTTGCGTCCTGCCCGGGCCGGATCGGCGCGGGCAGGACGACCCGGCGGTCAGGTCAGCGGCACGCCGAGGTCGGGCAGGACCTGTGCGCCCGGAAGTTCGGCCAACAGCCGGCCGGGCACCCACAGCTTGGAGCCGCGGATTCCGGAACCGACCACGACGCGCGGGTGAGCGGCGACGGCGGCGTCGATCAGGATCGGCCAGTCGGCGGGCAGACCGATCGGGGTGATCCCGCCGTACTCCATCGCGGTCGCGGCGAGCACCGTGTCCACCGGCGCGAACGACGCCTTGCGGGCATCGAGGTGTCGGCGGACCAGGCCGTTCACGTCGGCCCTGGTGGTGGCGGTGATCAGACATGCCGCGTAGGTGACCGTGCCGCCGCGCTTGGCGGCGATCACCACGCAGTTCGCGCTGTCGGCCGGGGCCACGTCGTAGCGCGCGCAGAACGCGGCGGTGTCGGCCAGTTCGGGGTCGATCGCGGCGACCTCGACCAGGTCGGCGGACTCGGCCGGCCAACCGGCCAGGGCACGGGCCACGGGCTCGGCCAGCAACTCGGGGTGGGACAGGGCGGGATGAACGGCAAGTGCGGTGGACATGGGGCCATCCAACCCAATCGGCCGCACTTTTGCGCGAGCGCACGGGAGTGGGCCTCGCGAGGGGTGTGCGGGTCGGCGGGTGTGCGCTTCGTGTCCTGGTGGGTGGGCCGCTCGATGTCGGCTCCGTGATCCGGCCGGATGAGCGCTGGGCCTCGGCTTCGTGTCGGGCGGCTGGACCGGGACCCCGGCTCCTGTCGGACACGGCCGGCGGGCGGGATTTGCTTCCGGCGCGGTCTCGGCGCCCGGTAGGCGGTGCGGTGCGCTCGGCCCCGTTCGCATCCGGGCCGGCTTTCCGGGCCTGTCGGCCCCGGGGCCGTTTGCCGCCATGGCCGTTCACCGCCATGCGGGGGCCGTCGCGGTCGGGTCGCCGGCGGCACGACCGCGCACGATCCGCGTGGCGAACCGGCCCGTTCACCCCCGGACGCGGCGGACGGTGCGCGCGTACATCGGGCGGCCGACCAGGTGCCAGATCAGTCGGGCCTGGAGCGGAAGCGAACCGAGCATCGTGGCCCGCTCGGCGGCGTCCGCGTCCTCCAGCACCACGCCCAGCAGAAGCAGGATCTGCGGCTTGGGCGTGGTTTCCACGAAGTGGTCGCCCATCGCCTTCCACTCCTGCGCGGTGAGCAGCCGCTGGGCGAGCGGGAGCAACTCGGCCTCCTCCTCGTCGAGGTGCTCGACCAGCGCCGCCCGGTGCTCGGCCAGCGCCGCGACCAGCGTGTCGCGCTCGGCGCCCCCGGCACTCGATGCCCATGCCGCGACCAGGTTCTCGGCGGCGGCCAGCGAGCCGGCCACCCGCTCGTGCTGGGCCTCCATTCGCAACACGAGGTCGGCCTCCAGGTCGACCCGCGCCAGCAGCGGCGGCCAGAGCAGCTCGTCCTCGCCGGTGTGGTGGCCGTGCAGGCCCAACCGGTACAGGTCGAAGTGGTCGGCGAGCACCTTGGCCCGGGCGGTGTCGCCCGGCTCGACGGCGGCGATCAGCTCGATCAGCAGGCGCGATTCGCGGCGCAGCCCGCGGTGGATGATCACCATTTCCCGGGTGTCGAAGCCGGCCGAGGCGGGGGAGACGGGGGAGGAGGACGAGGCGGTCATGGTGTGTGATCCCTTCGGTGGGCCCTCGACCTGGTGTCGCTGGGCATGCTCATAGCCTGGTCCCGGCGTCTTGGAGGAATCCTGGAAGGAACATGGAGCCGCTCGACGGGGTTGTCCGGCGAGCGGCTCGTCGATGATCGGGTCGCCGGAACCGGGTAGGGGAGAGATGGTGTACCTGCGTGTGCTCGGCCCGTTCGAGGCCGATGTGGACGACATGACCGTCCCGCTGGGCGGTCCGCGCCAGCGCGCGGTACTCGCGCTTTTGGTGGCCGCCCGCGGGCGGGTCGTATCGATCGATCGGATGATCGAGGACCTGTGGCGCGGCGAACCGCCCGCACAGGCGGTCACGTCCCTACAGGCGTACGTGTCCAACCTGCGTCGCCTGCTCGAACCGGGCCGGCCGCGGCGGTCCCCGGCCACGATCCTGGTCAGCGCGGCGCCCGGCTACGCGCTGCGACTGCCGGACGACGCGGTGGACGCGTGGCGCTTCGAACGGCTGCTCCGGAGCGCGCGGGAGCAGGCCGAGACCGACCCGGCCCGGGCTCGAACCCTGGTCGAGGCGGCGCTGGCGCTGTGGCGCGGTCCGGCGTTCGCCGCCGCCTCGGACGAACCGTGGGCCCTCGCGGAGGCTGCCCGGCTGAGCGAACTGCACCTGAGCGCACGCGAATTGCACATCGCCGCCGGCCTGCGCTCGGGCGCCGCTGCGGGCGCGGCGGCGGACGCCGAACGGCTCACCCGCGAGGC
>NZ_JBEXCV010000053.1:0-52733 GCF_040605455.1 Embleya sp. NPDC005575
TTTTTTGTTTTGTGGTTTTTGTTGTTTTTAGTTTTCTTTTACGTTTGGGGGGGCGGCGGCGCCGGCTCGGCCGGCCCCGACGCGGCATGTCCGGGCCCGCCGGGGACCGTCCCGGCCCCGCGTCGGGCTCCGCCTCGAACCCCGTCCCGGCCCCGCGTCGGGCTCCGCCTCGAACCCCGTCCCGGCCGCCCCCCGTTGGCTTCGCTCGGTCCTGCCTCGGGCTCCGCCTCGGGCCTTGCCGCCCAGGCCGCGCCTTCGGTACCGGATCGGGCACCTGCTCGGCCGCCGGATCGGCTCACAAGAACCCCACAGACGGCCCACAGGAAGCCCACATGACAGGGTCCTACCGTCGCGGCACGCCACCCCGCAGCGGGGCGGTGAACCGTGAAGCTCGGGAGAACCACCATGTCTCGCCGTAACACGACCGCACCCAAACGATTCGCGACGCTCGGCGCCCTCGCGGCCCTGACGACGATCGCGGCCCTGGCCGCGGCACCCGCCGCGCAGGCCGGTGCCATGCCCGGTGCCGACAAGCACAAGCCGGCCATCTGCAAGCGCGTCCCCGCCATCGACACCCGTCTGGGCAAGGCGATCGACCGGCTGAACGGCGGCGCCGCCGTGAAGGGGTCCATCGCCCACCTCCAGGAGCGGATCGCCACCGCGGACAAGCTGAACCGCCCGGCCGTCAAGACCTACCTCAACGACAAGTTGACCACCCGTCAGCATCTGCTGCCGGAACTCCAGCAGCGCCGGACCGACCTGGCGAACGTGAAGACCTGGTGCGACACGCAGCAGCCCGCCGCGGGCAAGTGACCGGCATACGTCGCCGTCGGGCCGCCGCCGTCCTGGTAGCGGTCCTCGCGCTCGGCCCCGCGCTGAACGCATGCGGCGGATCGCACGACGACAACGGCGGTGGCCCGGCTCCGGCGGGCACCCGGGCGGCTCCCACCGACCTGCCGTCGGACCCGGCGTCGATCGTCGACGAGGCGGAGAAGGCGGCAGACCGAGCGGACCAGGATGCCGAGGCGCCCGAGACCCCGCCGGGCTGACCCGGACCGGCGAGCCGCACCCGCAGTGGGCGGCTCGCCGGCACCGCCGCAACCGACCCGGATCGACCGCGTCGCCTACCCGGCGACCACCGGTCCGACGGGCTCACCGGCCGGGACCCGCACCGCCACGAAGGACGGCGTGCGCCGCACCCGGAAGCCCAGTGACTCGTACAGCCGGATCGCGGTCACGTTCTCGGCCGCCGCATGCAGGAACGGCGTCTCGCCGCGAGCGATGATGCCGGCCACCAACGCCAGGACCAGCCGGCTCGCCAAACCCTGCCCGCGCCACGCCGGATCCGTGCACACCGCGCTTATCTCGGTCCAGCCGGGCGGATGTAGCCGTTCCCCGGCCATCGCTATCAGCGCACCGTCGCGGCGAACCCCCAGGTAGGTGCCCAGTTCGATGGTCCGGGACAGGAACGGGCCCGGTCGGGTACGGGCGACCAGGTCGAGCATCTCGGGCACGTCGGCGGCGGCGAGTCGAACGAGCGAGTCGTCCGGCCGGCCGGCGACCGCATCGCCCAGCATCTGCACCCCGCCGATCCGTATCACCACCTCCCACGGCGGAGGCGGTCGCAACGCGTCGCCGTCGGCGAGTGGCAGGACCGCGCCCGGACCCGCCAGCGCGGCCAGATCCGCCCAGTCCGCCGGGCCCGGATCGTCCGGCAGGGCCGCGAACGGCGCCACGTCGGCGAGATAGCGCACGACCCGGCCCCTGCGTTCGGCCAGCCCGGCGTGCGGGCCGATCAGGGACGCGTAGGCCACGTTGTCCAGCACGCGCACGTCGTTCATGCCGTGCCGGCCGTCACTAGGGATGGGGACATCGTCGATCCACTCCGCTCTCGCGTCGGATGAAGGAGGGCCGCCGGGCAAGTGCCGATACGCCGAACCCGGCGGCGGCGTCACACTGCCCATTCGTGCCCTGCCGGAAAAAGTCGCCCCGGATGCGGCCCGGCGAAGAACCGGTCGGGCCGGTCTCCTCGACCGGCTCCGGACGGCGCGATCATCGGCGCAGCCGAACGGCACCGGTCGGACGGCTCAGGACGAGCCGGGCAGCCCGGATCGACATGTGGCACTGCTCACCCGCAGCAGGTCGATGTGCCTGCGGGTCGCCAACCGGATCCGAGCCTGCATGATCGGCAGATTACGAGCTTGATCGCGCCCCGTCAAAGGGTGTCCACGGCTCGAAGCTTCCCACACCGTCCACTCGCCGGCGGTCGGATCCGCCCCTTCGGGGCGCCGGTCGCGGGGCGGCAAGGCGCCTGCCCCGAGCGGTTGTTGCCGCCCTCCGGGTCGATGGACAAGAGCCCGCGGGCTGCGTTAGCGTCGCGATGTCGGCCGGATCGGTCGTCGCCGTAGTACGTGTCACGAGTGCCAACGTTCAGCCCCGGCTTGTTGGTCGGCAACCCTCCTTCGCGCGACGGGTGCCCCGGGTGAGGACACGGCCGCGCGTCTTTCGCGTGGCAACGCGGGGCCCGCCTCGACGGGCCCAGGGGGCAAGGGGACGATGTCATGAGCAGGTGTGTGAACGCGGTGCGGCACCGCGCCGCCGCGCCCGCCGTGCCGACCCCGGCCGCCCACTGGGCGAACGCCCGTGGACAGCACGCGAGTTCGCCCCGAACCCGATTGACCCGGCGCTTGTTCATCGACCTGCGCCGCTCCGCCGGCTCCCTGTGTCGCTGACCCGGTAGCACCCGCCCCCCGGGCGAACCGCGGCCGCAGCACGGCACCGGCGCGCCCGCGGTCGCGTCGTCGTGCCGGTCCACCGGCGAGCCGGCCCGGTGCGATCCCGCGCCGATTCCGTCGCTCCGGCTGAACCCGCCCCGGATTCCCACGAGTTCGCCACCCACAGGGCAACCCTGCATCGGCACCCGCCTGCTCGCCCACGGCAATCGACACTCGCCCGGCCCGGGCCGACCCGACGCCGTCTCGCGTCCGACGACGGACCGCCGTCCGCCGGCCGTGCCATGCCGTGACGCTCGCCCGCGACCGAGCCTGCCGCACCGACCACACCGCCGCCGACTCACCGAACCCCGAACCCGAGCCACTTTGCGGAAAGCGAGACCCGCCCATGACCACCCCGAACACCCCCGGCCCGCTGCACCTGGCCGTCGCGCTGGACGGCGCCGGTTGGCATCCGGCTGCCTGGCGCGAACCCGACGCCCGCCCGACCGAGCTGTTCACCGCCCGCTACTGGACCGACCTGGTGGCCGAGGCGGAGGCGGGCCTGCTCGACTTCGTCACCATCGAGGACGCACTCGCGTTGCAATCCACTCGATTCGACGGCACCGACACCCGCACCGACCAGGTCCGCGGCCGACTGGACGCGGTGCTGATCGCCTCGCGCGTCGCGCCGCTGACCGAACACGTCGGACTGATCCCGACCGCCACCGTCACGCACACCGAGCCGTTCCACGTCTCCAAGGCGATCGCCACGCTCGACTACGTCAGCCTCGGCCGTGCCGGGTGGCGCGCCCAGGTGTCCCGGCCGGCCGAGAACGCGCACTTCGGCCGGCGCGAGCATGCGCCGTTCACCGTCGAGGACCTCGACCGGCCCGACGTGGTGGCCGCGGTCGCGGAGAGCTTCGCCGAGGCGCAGGACTTCGTCGAGGTGGTGCGCCGACTGTGGGACAGCTGGGAGGACGGCGCGGAGATCCGCGACGCGGCCACCGACCGCTTCATCGACCGCGGCAAGCTGCACTACATCGACTTCGTCGGACCCAGGTTCCGGGTCCGCGGGCCTTCGATCGTGCCGCGTCCGCCGCAGGGCCAGCCGCTGGTAACCGTATTGGCACACGCCACGGTGCCGTACCGGCTCGGCGCCCGCTCCGCCGACGTGGTGTACGTGACACCGCGCGACCACGACGACGCCCGTGCCATCGTCACCGAGATCCGTGCCGAACAACGCACCGCCGAACGGGAGTCGGAGATCGTGCACGTCTTCGCCGACCTGGTCGTCCTCCTCGACGAGAGCGCCGCCGCGGCCCGTGACCGCAAGGCGCGGCTGGACGAGCTCGACGGCGCCGAATACGCCGGTGACGCATTCGTGTTCACCGGCACCGCCGCCGACCTCGCCGACACCCTCCAGGACTGGCAGCGCGCCGGACTGACCGGATTCCGCCTGCGCCCGGCCGCGTTGCCGCACGACCTGCACGCCATCACCCGCGACCTGGTGCCCGAACTGCAACGCCGCGGCGCCTTCCGCACCGCCTACGAAGCCGGCTCGCTGCGCGCCCGACTCGGCCTGCCGCGCCCCGACAGCCGCTATGCCACGCCCACGGCGGCGGCCTCGTGACCCGCTCCGTCATCACCCGCCCCACCGCTGTCCCGGCAACCGTCCGAAGGGACCCATCCCGATGAGCACGTCGCGTAAGCAGATCATCCTCGGCGCCTACGTGGGAGGCGTGAACCACCACACCGTGTGGTCCGATCCCGAGGCCGGCAGTCAGATCGACTTCTCCACCTTCAAACACGTGGCACAGACCGCCGAACGCGGCCGATTCGACTTCTTCTTCCTCGCCGAGGGCCTGGCCCTGCGCGAACGCCTGGGCCTGATCTTCGACCAGGACGTGGTCGGACGCCCCGACACGCTGCCCGTGCTCAGCGCACTGGCCGCCGTCACCGAACACCTGGGCCTGATCGGCACGGTCAACGCGACCTTCAACGAACCCTACGAACTGGCCCGCCAGTTGAGCGCCCTCGACCATCTGTCCGGCGGCCGGGCGGGCTGGAACGTGGTCACCTCCTTCGACGCGTTCACCGGCGCGAACTTCCGCCGTGGCGGCTTCCTGGACCGCAAGGACCGCTACACCCGGGCCGGCGAGTTCCTGGCCGCCGCGCGCGAACTGTGGGACTCCTGGGCGGCGGACGCGGTGGCCGCCGACCAAGACACCGGTGTCTTCCTGCGCGACGCCAACGCCGGCCAATTCGCTTTCAATGGACGGCAGTTCGACATCACGGGGCGATTCGACACGCCGCGCAGCCCGCAGGGCCGGCCGGTGATCCTACAGGCCGGCGTCTCACCGCAGGGCCGCGACTTCGCCGCCGGCGGAGCCGACGCGATCTTCTCGCCCTACCACCGCCTCGACGAGGCGCAGGCGTTCTACCGCGACATCCAGGCCCGGGCCGGCCGGCTGGGCAGGCCCGCCGGCTCGGTCAAGCTGCTGCCGCACGCGTCGTTCGTCCTCGGCGAGAGCGTGGCCGACGCCGCCGAGCGACACCGTGACATCACCCGGCGCCAGATCAGCGGACGCACCGCGCAGATCCTGCTGGAGACGGTCTGGAACCGCGACCTGTCCGGCTACGACCCGGACGGCCCGCTGCCCGACGTGGACCCCGACCCCGACGGTCCGCCGCTGGTGCAGGGCCGGGCCCGGATCGGCGAGGACGCACACCGCAGGGTCGCCGAGTGGCGTGCGCTGGCCGAGGCCGACAAGTACTCGCTGCGCGACCTGGCCATCCACGTGTTCGGCCGCACCGAGTTCGTCGGCACCCCCGCCCAAGTGGCGGAACGCATCGACACGTTCGTGCAACAGGACGGCTCGGACGGCTTCATCGTGGGTTCCCACCTGACCCCCACCGGTCTCGACGAGTTCGTCGACAAGGTCGTCCCGCTGCTCCAGGAACGTGGCTCGCTGCGCGCCGAGTACACCGGCGGCACGCTGCGCGAGAACCTGGGCATCGGGCCGGCCGTGGAGGTGGGCGCCGGCGCACGCGTGGCGTGATGCCCGAGCCGGGGACGGGAGCGATCCTCCCGTCCCCGGCCCGACCGTTCACTCGTTCGGCACCCAGTCCAACGTGCGCTGCACCGCCCGCTTCCAGTCGGCGTAGCCGCTCTCCCGGCGTTCGCGGTCCCACTCCGGTTCCCAGCGGGCGTCCTGATTCCAGTTGGCCCGCAACTCGTCGGTGTCCCGCCAGAAACCGACCGCGAGACCGGCGGCGTACGCCGCACCCAGCGCGGTGGTCTCGGGGACCGTCGGCCGGATCACCGGCACCCCCAACACGTCGGCCTGGATCTGCATGCACAGGCTGTTGTCGGTGACCCCGCCGTCCACCTTCAACACGCTCAGCGCCACACCGGAGTCCTTGGCCATCGCATCCACCACGTCCCGGCTCTGGTAGCAGATCGCCTCCAGCGTGGCCCGGGCGACGTGGCCCACGTCGTGGTATCGGGCGAGCCCGACGATCGCGCCGCGCGCGTCGCTGCGCCAATACGGCGCGAACAGACCGGAGAAGGCCGGTACGAAGTACACCCCGGCGGTGTCCTCGACCTGCCGGGCCAACGTCTCGCTGTCCGCGGCATTCTTGATGATGTGCAACTGGTCCCGCAGCCACTGCACCGCCGACCCGGTCACCGCGATCGACCCTTCCAACGCGTACACCGGATCCTGGCCCGCGAAGTGGTAGGCGACGGTGGTGAGCAGGCCGTGCTCGGAGCGCACGATCCGGTTGCCGGTGTTGAGGAGCATGAAGTTGCCCGTGCCGTAGGTGTTCTTTGCCTCACCCTCGGCGAAGCACACCTGGCCGACCGTGGCCGCGTGCTGGTCGCCCAGCGTGCCGGTCAGCGGAATCCCCACCAGCGGACTCGCGTCGGGCGACGCGCCGTAGCCGTCCGGATAGCTCGACGGGCGGATCGTGGGCAACATGACGCGCGGGATGTCGAAGAACGACAACAACTCGTCGTCCCAGTCCAGCGTGCGCAGATCCATCAACATCGTGCGCGAGGCGTTGGTGACGTCGGTGACGTGCACACCCCCGCGGGACCCGCCGGTCAGGTTCCACAACAACCACGTGTCGATGGTGCCGAAGACCGCGTCGCCGCGCTCGGCGTCACGGCGCGCACCGTCGATGTTCTCCAGGATCCACTGCACCTTTCCCGCCGCGAAGTACGTCGATGGCGGCAGACCCGCCTTGGCCCGGATCACCTCGCCCCGATGGTCCTGATTCAACGCGCGGGCGATCCTGTCGGTGCGGGTGTCCTGCCAGACGATCGCGTTGTAGTACGGCCTGCCGGTGTGCCGATTCCACACCACCGTGGTCTCGCGCTGATTGGTGATGCCCAGGGCGGCGAAATCGGCGGGCGTGAGGTTGTAGTGGTTGAGCCCACTGGAGATCACCGAACGGGTGCGCTCCCAGATCTCCACCGGGCTGTGCTCCACCCAGCCCGCCCGCGGCATGATCTGCCGATGCTCCAACTGCTGGCGCCCGACCACGCTGCCGCCGTGATCGAAGACCATGAACCGGGTACTGCTGGTGCCCTGATCGATTGCCGCGACGAAATCCGCCATCTCGAACCCTTACTGTGGCGACGCCCGGACATGGCGCCGTGTCGGATGTCCCGTACGACGGTTCAGTCGGCTTCGAGCACTCTGCCCGCCGGCTGCTCCGACGTGGGCAGGAACGGCGCGATCAGCCACCGGTACAGCGCTGCCCCGATCACGCCGCCGATCAACGGCCCGACGATCGGTACCCAGAAGTACAGGTTGCCGTACTGATCGCGCCACGCCCCGTGGTAGCCGGTCAGAAAACTGGCCAGCCGCGGCCCGAAGTCGCGGGCCGGGTTGATCGCGTAGCCGGCGTCGGCACCGAAAGCCATCCCGATCGCGACCACCAACAGGCCCGTCAGCAACGCGCCGAGGTTGGCCTTGGGTGCCGTGTTGAGCACGTCCGTCAACGCCATGATCACCAGCAGCAGGATCGCGGTGCCGATGATCTGGTCGCGCAACGCCCCCCATTCGCTGACCGGGAACGTGCCGTTGCCCGGCAGCGTGGAGAAGACCACCTGCGTCTTGATCGTGTGCCCGGGATCGGCCTGGGCCAGAATCTCCGTGTAGTTCCACCGCACCAGCAGGGCCGCGACGAACGCTCCCGCGGTCTGCGCGAGCGCGTACGGCGCCACCTTGTGCCATGGGAAGCCGCGGAAGGCGGCGAGCGCCACCGTCACCGCCGGATTCAAATGCGCGCCGGAGGTGCGCGCGGCGATGTACACCCCGAACGTCACCCCCAGGCCCCAGGCCCACGCGATGCTGTCGTGATCGCCCAGTTTGCCCGCGACGACCTGCGCCACCACCCCGGTGCCGAACAGCAGGAGCACCATCGTGCCGACGAATTCGGCGACCAACTCGCCCCCGATCCGCCACCGTTCGCTCGGTGCCGGGGCCGGGCCCGCCCGGCCCGCCCCGGTCTCCGGCGCTGCGTCCGTGCTCATGGCGCCGGAACGATGTCGGGGGCGCCGAGTCGGGCAGCGTCGGCGGTCAAATCGTCCGGTTGTCGCTGGGCGTCGCGTTCGGCCTCGACTCGCTTCCCGTAGTGCGCGATCTCGTTGCGGATCTGTTGCTCGTCCCAGCCCAGCGGCTCGGCCATCAGCCGCGCGGCGATCTCGGCGGCCTCCACCCCGCGATCCCACGACTCGATCGAGGCCCGGGTGCGCCGGGTGAGCACGTCGTCCAGGTGGTGTGCGCCCTCGTGGGTGACCGCATACACCACCTCGGCCCGCAGATAGTCGTCCGCGCCGGGCAACGGCATGGCCAACTCCGGGTCACGCTCGATGAGTTCGAGCACCTCGCCGATCATCGAGCCGTACCGGGCGAGCAGATGCTCGATGCGCACCACGTGCAGCCCGGACGTCCGGGCCAGGCTGTGCCGGCGATTGCGCAGCGCCTGGTATCCGTCGGCACCGAGCAGCGGCACGTCGTGGGTCACCGACGGGCCCGGATGCGCGCTGTCGAGCGTGCGCACCGCCTCGTCCACGGCGTCCTTGGCCATCACCCGATAGGTGGTGTACTTGCCGCCGGCGATCACCACCAGGCCCGGGACGGGATGGCCGACCAGGTGCTCCCGGGACAGCTTGCTGGTTTCGGCCGCGTCGCCCGCCAGCAGCGGTCGCAGGCCCGCGTACACGCCCTCCACGTCGTCCCGGGACAGCGGCGTGGCCAGCACCCGGTTGACGTGCTCCAGCAGGTAGTCGATGTCGCGTGAACTCGCGGCGGGGTGCTGCTTGTCCAGGTCCCACGGGGTGTCGGTGGTCCCGATCAGCCAGTGCCGGCCCCACGGGATCACGAACAGCACACTGGCCTCGGTGCGCAGGATCAGCCCGGACCGCGAGTTCACCCGATCCCGAGGCACGAGCACGTGTACGCCCTTGGACGCCCGCACATGGAACTGGCCCCGGGTGTCGGCCATCGCCTGGGTGTCGTCGGTCCACACGCCGCTCGCGTTGATCACCTGCTTGGCGTGCACCTCGAACTCGCGGCCCGACTCGACGTCGACGACCGTCGCGCCGGTGACCCGCTCGCCCTGCCGGAGGAAGCCGGTGACCCTGGTCCGGTTGGCCACGTGCGCGCCGTACGCGGCGGCCGTGCGGGTGATGGTCATGGTGTGCCGGGCGTCGTCGACCTGCGCGTCCCAGTACTGCACCGCGCCGATCAGCGCATCCGACTTGAGCGCGGGCACCTCGCTCAGCGCACGGTGCTTGGTGAGATGCCGGTGATGCGGCAGGCCCCGGGAATTGCCGGAGGTCGCGCCCATCATGTCGTACAGGAGCACCCCGGCGCCGACGTACAGCCGCTCCCACCCGCGATGCGTCAGCGGATACAGGAACTTCACCGGGCGCACCAGGTGCGGGGCCAGCCGTTGCACCAGCAGACCGCGTTCACGCAGCGCCTCCTGGACGAGCCGGAAGTCCAGCATCTCCAGGTAGCGCAGTCCGCCGTGGATGAGCTTGCTGGAGCGACTGGAGGTGCCGCTGGCCCAGTCCCGGCCCTCGACCAGGCCCACGCTCAGGCCCCTGGTGACGGCGTCCAGCGCGCACCCGGCACCGACGACGCCTCCGCCGATGACCAGGATGTCCAACTCGTGACCGGATCCCATGGCGGTCAGGGCATCTTCGCGGGCCTTGGGCGACAGGGCGACGGGTTGCACGTCGAATCTCCTCGGCAGGGAAATGCTGGGCCCCTACATTCGATGGCCTGCGCTCCCCACCTGCACGTCGAGCCACGCCCATTGTGGGCCGGGCGGAGTAACGCTGGAGGTCGCGGGTTCGCCCGAACGAGGCGATCGATCGGCCGATCGGTGATCCCGTACGGTGATGCCTGCGACGGATCGACAGGCGGGAGTCGGGGCAGTGGTGGAGGTGGTCGGGGCAGAGGATCCGCGGTGGATCGGTTCGTTCGCGGTGCTGGGCCGGTTGGGGGCGGGCGGCATGGGGCAGGTGTTCCTGGCCCGGTCGCCCGGCGGGCGGCTGGTGGCGGTCAAGACCGTGCATGCCGAACTGGCCGCGGACCCGCACTTCCGGCGGCGGTTCGCGGGGGAAATCGCGGCGATGCGTCGGATCGGCGGCTTTTGGACGGCCGCGTTCGTCGACGCGGACGCCGAGGCCGAGACGCCGTGGCTGGCCACCGAGTACATCATCGGACCCTCGCTGACCCAGGCCGTGACCGCGCACGGGCCGCTGCCCGAGTCGAGCGCGCGGGTGCTGGCCGCCGGGCTGGCCGAGTCGCTGGCGGCGATCCACGCGGTCGGCCTCGTGCATCGCGACCTCAAACCGTCCAATGTGCTGCTGACCGCCGACGGCCCGCGGGTGATCGACTTCGGCATCGCCCGGCTCGTACACGGCACGAGCGAACTGACCCGGACAGGGCACCTGATCGGCTCGCCGGGCTTCCTGTCGCCCGAGCAGGCCAGGGGAGACGAGGTCGGGCCCGCGAGCGACGTGTTCGCGGTCGGTCTGGTGTTGACCTACGCGACGACGGGCGCGTCGGCGTTCGGGGCGGGGGAAGCGGCGCAGCTGCTGTTCCGGGTGGTGTACGAAGAGCCTCGGCTGGATGCCGTGCCCATGGGGTTGCGGCCCCTGGTCGCGGCCTGTCTGCACAAGGATCCGGCGGAGCGGCCGACGCCCGGCCGGATTCTTGGGCTGCTCGGCGCGTCGGCGCGGCCGGCGGCCGACGACTGGCTGCCGGCGGCGCATTCCGCCCTGGTCCGGAACCGACCGGCGGCGCCGGCGGCGGTGGGCGGGTCGCCGACGTACCCGAGGCGGCCGGCGGAGGCCGCGGTCACCGCGCCGGCGCCGCCGGTAGGATCCGTGCCGCCGCCCAGGCCCGTGCACGCACCGGATCCTGTGCAGCCGCCGGCTGCCGTGTGGTCACCGGTTCCGGCGCCGCCGGCGGCACCGCCGTTCGGGCCGCCCGCGAAGGGTTCCGGGATACCGCGCCGCCGGTTGCTGATCGGCGGCTCGGTGGTGGCTGCGGCGCTCGCGGGTGGGACCACGTACCTGCTCACCGGCGACGACGGCGGGAACACTGATCCGGCGGCGAAGAAGTCCTCGCCGAGCGCGAGTTCGTCGGGGAAAGCGCCGACGGGGGCCGCGCCGGGCGCGAACGCCTCCCGGCCGCCGGTGGGTTCGGGCTCGAACGCCTCTGCTCCGCTGTCCGGTGTGCTGCCCGACAGGTACAAGAACGGGCAGCCGCTCGCCGTCGGGGTGGACGCCACCTATCCGCCCAACGAGTTCCTCGATGCCGACGGCAAGGGGGTGATCGGGCTGACCGCCGATCTGGCCAAGGCGATCGGCGAACAACTCGGCGTCGGACTGCAATTGCGTAACTTGGGCTTCGGGGAGCTGTTGCCCGCCCTCAAGTCCGCCCACATCGATCTGATCATGTCCTCGATGCTGGATACGCCGGCGCGCCGGGCCGAGGGGATCGACTTCGTCGACTACTTCCGGGCCGGCTCCGCGATCCTGGTCGCCAAAGGCAACACCCGGCGCATCCGGGGCCTTTTCGACCTGTGTGGGTGCAGGGTGGCGATCATTCGGGGCACGGCCCAGGACGATTTCGCCGACGACACGGGCGCCCGGTGCGGATCCGCGGGCGCGGTCATCAAGGTCTCCTGCTCCACCATGGCCGAAGCGGCCACGCGGATCCGCCAGGGCGAGGCCGACGCGGGCCTGTTCGACTACCCCGCCGCCGTGTACTCCGCGCAGAACTCGGCCGACGGTCTTGAGGTCGTGGACGGACAGATCGGCCCCGAGCCGTGCGGAATCGCCTTCCGCAAGACCGACCCGCAACTGCGCGACGCGATCCGCCAGGCACTGGAGCGGTTGCTGACCAGCGGTGACTACCAGCGGATCGTGGCTCGATGGCACCTGTCGGCGGGCGCCGTCTCGAAGGTGACGGTGAACGGCGGTTGACCTGACCGGACTCGGGACGGGGCGGGTACGCGCCCGGGCTGCGACGATCCCCTCGCGTACCGGTTGCGCCGATCCGCCGGGAACCGATCGGCGGCACGCCCCGTCGCCCCGACCGAGCCCGGTGCCGGATCAGTGCTGCCCGAATCGTCGAACTCCACCACGAACGCCCCGGCCTGCCGGGCCGGTCCTGCCGCCGCCCGACTCTCGCCCACGCCGGAGGCGCCGCCGAGGAGAAGGATGTCCCACTGTGCGTCGATCATCGATCGACGGTATCGCAGCCCGTCGGGGGAACAGGCGGTATGGAATCCGTTGAATCCTGGTGCGTCATCTGCGGAACTCTGTCACCCGGTGCGGGTGGCCAGTGCTTCGAGTGTGTCGTACGCCTGGTTCAGCGACTTCTCGGCCAGCGGCTTGAGTGCGGACATCGCCGGGACGGAAGCGGCCAGGGTGAGTTCGGCATGGACGAACTCCAGGTCGTCCGCGAGGCCGATCGAGCGCAGGACGGCACGCAGGTACGGCTCCTGGTGATCCCAGCCCTCGCGCGGCGTGCCGGGAGCGTAGGACCCGCCCCTCGTGGTGACCACCACAACCGACGTGCCCGCCAACGCCCCCGGGCCGCCGTCGGGTGTGACCATGTTGGCCGGGGTGACGATGCGGTCCAGCCAGGCCTTGACCGTCGACGGGATCGAGTAGTTGTACATGGGCACGCCCAGTACGACGGTGTCCGCAGCGCGCAGTTCGGCGTTCAGCGCTTCGGTCAGGGCTCGTTCCTGCGGCGGCTCGCCGTGTCCGCGGCTGGGGTCGAGCAGCGCTTCGCGGACCTCGTGGGTGATGTGCGGGACGGGTTCGGCGGCCAGGTCGCGGTGGGTGTAGCCGCCGTCGGGGTGGGTGTCGCGCCAGCGCGCGGCGAAGTGGGTGGACAGTTCCCGGGACACCGAGCCGCTGTGGCGGATGCTGGCGTCCAGGTGCAGGAGGGAGGGCATGTACGACCTCGAATCGTGGGCGAGCGGGGTGGCGGATCGGAGCGGGCCGGGCCGGCGACGGTCGGGCTCGGTCTCGGCACCGCGTGTCCACGACCGTAGCCATTGACGCAGGCGTGAGGGCAAGGTCGTGCCCGGTCCGCGTCCGACGCGGGCGACGTGCTGAACACGATCGACCGGCGCACGTTCAAGGGCACCGCGTCAGGCCCGACCGGCGCGTCGACGCGCCGGTCGGGCCTGCGTGATCGGGCGCAAGTCGGCGCTTTGGATGCGGAGTTGGGCGGCTGGGGGAATCCCGTCGGCAGGATTGAGCGTGCCTGTGCCGGGCAGACGGCCGGGCACAGTGCCTGCGACCGGTGGGCGCGAGCCGAAGCCGAAGAAGGGTCGCGTGTGATGTCTGATCCGAAGGACGTGACGGACATGGTGGCGATGCGGTCGAACGCCGCCGGCGGAGCGCAACTCGTGCCGGGTGGGCCGGGTCGATCGCCGCAACCGGTGCCGGCGGCCGCCGGCACGCGCGGTCGCACCGCGATTGCCGACGGCGTGGTCGCGAAGATCACCGGATTGGCCGCCCGGGAGATCGAGGGTGTGTATGCGCTGGGCGGTTCGATGACGCGAGCGTTGGACGCGGTGCGCCAGCGGGTACCGGGCGGTCGACCGAACGTGGCGCACGGGGTGAGCGTGGAGGTCGGGGAGCGGCAGTGCGCTCTCGATCTGAACCTGGTGGTGGAGTACGGCGTGCCGATCGCCGAACTGGGCCAGGCGGTACGCGGGCACGTCATCGACACCGTCGAGCGGATGACCGGGCTGGAGGTGGTCGAGGTGAACGTGGCCGTGGACGACATCCACCTGTCCGACGGCGACCCGCACGCGTCGGCTCGGGTCGAATAGGCGCGCAGGTCGGTCGGTTCGTGCCGCATGGGCACGCGCGTCGGCCCAACGAGCAGGTGGGTTTTCGCGGTTCGAGCGTGGCGGCGTCGTGGGGTCGGATCGGCCGAGGTGCTCGCTTGCCTGGGCTTGGGCACCGGCCCGGCCTCTGCCGGGGTGGCGGCCGGGTGGGGGCGTCTCGTCGTGCGCGTCCGGCCGTTCACTCAGTCGTCGTGGCCGGCGTTGTGGCGTTGCGGTGGTCGCGGTCGCTCGGGCCGGTCGGGTGGCGGAGTGCGTCGTGGTAGGCCGTGCAGACGGCGTCGGTCACCGCGTCCGCGTTCGCGAGGCGGGTCAGGCGGTGCCGGCCGGCTCGACTCAGGCGTCGGCGTTCGTGCGGGTGGGTCAGGAGGCTGTCGAGGGCCCGGGTCAGGGCGGCCACGTCGGCGGGTTCGACCAGGACGCCCGCTTGGCCGTGGCCCAGTTGGTGGGGGATGGCGCCGACGGTGGTGGCGATCACGGGTACGCCCGCGGCCATCGCCTCCAGGACGACCAGCGGGGCACCCTCGGTCACGGACGGGACGCACAGGATGTCCAGGGCGGCCACCGCTGCCGGGCCGTCCGTCCGCATCCCGCCGAAGCGGACCCGGTCGCCGAGCCGCAAATCCGCTGCCAGCGAGCGCAGTTCCCCGCGCAGTCGGCCGTCGCCCACGACGCTGAAGTCCACCTCGGGATGCCGATCCGCGAGTCGGGCGGCGGCACGCAGGAAGAATTCCACACCCTTCTCGGGTTCCAGTCGGCCGACCACGCCGACCGTCAGCGGTGCGTCACGAGGGCTCGGGAGTGTCGCCGGCGTGCCGCCGAACACCGCGGTGCCCACCACCCGGACCCGTGCGGTGGGGACCCGATCGACCCGACGCAGCCGGTCCGCGATCTGCTCGGAGACGGCCAAAACCAGTGCACATCGGCGGTACAACGGGCGGCTGTAGGCGCGCGCGAGGGGTCCACGCCAGGACGCCATGCTGTGCTCGGTCACCACCACCGGGACGCGAGCGATGGGGCCGGCGAGGGCCGCGGCCATGGTGGCGGCATGCACGTGCGCATGGACCACGTCGAATCGCCCCGCCCGGACCAGGCGCGCGATCCGCAGCGCCAGCATCGGGCTGACCAGGCGGGCCACCCGGTGCGTGCCCAGCACGACGACCGACACGCCCGCGGCCGCGAGTTCGGCTCCGGCCGGCCCGTCCTCGGTACAGGCCAGCACCACCGTGTGCCCACACGCCGCCAACGCGCCCGCCAATCCCGCGACTTGCCGCTGCGCGCCGCCGATGCGCAGGTCGTCCACCACGAGCAGCACCCGCAGCGGCCCACGCCCGTCCGCACCCCCCTGCCCGTGCGGCGTCCCCCTGACCCCGATCGTCGCCCCCCTGGTGCACGGTTGCCGCAGTGTCGCGTCCCCGTCATACGAGGATGTCCCTTCTCGGGCGCCGGGGCAGGCGAGAGCCGATATCGGCCCGATGGCCCGAAGGCTCGACCGCATTGTCCGCAGGGGTCGGAATCCATGGTCGACGCGCGTGAAGAACAAGACGCGGAGCATGACGCGGGCCGGTGTTTCGGCGGCCGACCGGGAGGCACGGCGGGGGGTCGGGCGTCGGCTGCCCGCCGCCGGCGGGGCAAGGTCCGCCCCGGACCGCGCCGTTGACGTCATGACATCGGAACGGGCGGGCAGGCGGGAACGGTGCGATTTCGATCCGGACACACAGGCGGCATGACGCTCGCGCAGCGAACGGAACGGCCGGAACGATCAGTGCTGTCGGTACGGCCCGAGGGGCCGCCGGGAACGGCGCGACCGTCGTGGGTGGGAGCGGCAGCCGGTCCCGCCCGCGACGGGGCTCACTTCGCGGCGATGGCGGCGGCCTGGGTGAGATACCAGCCGCCGGTGACGTACTCCGCGTCGATGTACAGAGGCGCACCCGGCGGTTGTGAGGCGGTTGGAACGGTCGGTGTGCCGGGGCGGGCCGGGCCCGGGAGTCAGGGACGAGGCAGCGGATTCGGGGTCGACCCGGTGGGGCCGCCCGCAAGCGGCGTCGCTCGGTCCTCGGGCCACCATGGGGAGAGCGAAGTCGGCGTGGCGTCCTGGTCGGGCGGCCGTACCACGGCGTAGCCCTGCCCCGGCGCAGGACGAAGGTGCGCGGACTCGCCGTTGATGAACGGCGTCAGGAGATCCATCTCGCGGTGGTAGACGAACAGCGACGATGTCGTGCCGAATATCGCCGGCCCGTCCAGGACCAGCGGTAGTTCGGCGAGGGCGTAGCCCACGGCCTGGTCGATCTGCTCCTCGCTCGGCTCCTGCCCGGCGACGCGTCGGACCGCTCCGCGCGCGGTTCGGCGACAGGCGCCGCGCACCGCCTCGTCCGTGTGATAGGCGTCGCGCACGCGCTTCAGCGAGTGCTGGTACGCGGGGCGTTCGGACAACTGCGTCCAGGTGTGCAGGTGGCGGTCCGGGTCGGCCACACCGGCATTGCGCAGGCCGCGCCGCGCGGGACTGCGCAGTCGGCCGACGGCGTATCGGGCGCGGCGGGTGGCCTCCGAGGGCTGCACGCCGGCCGCGGTCAGCGTATGCGCGGCCTCGTCGCCGGGGACGAAGACGTCGACACTCACGAAGTTCGCACAGGCCCACTGCACCAGGGCCTCGACCCTGCGCGGCTTGTAGTAGCTGTTCCAGGGACTGAGCCCGAGCAGCACGTGCTCCGCATGCTCCAGGACGCTTCGGCTACCGAGCGTGCACGGCCACACCATGAATCCCATGCGATCGACTCCTTAGCGTTCCCTCCATGATTCCATCGGCGGAACGCACTTCCGAACCGGGCCGTTTTGGGCCCGTCGGCATCCATGGAACGTATAAGCGGGTCCGGGATCGGACAACCGGGCCGGCGCATTCGTCCCCTTCGTAGGCGACATTCGATCGCGAGCGCGATCCCAGGCCCGGCAAGGGGCGCCATCGCCCGGTCCGGGGGCTCAGCCGGCGAGAGGGCGCCGGCCCGGTCGCCGGCGAAGTGGGCGAAGGAGGCGGGGAAGACGCGTATTCTCGGCCGAGGAGGGGCGTGATTACGGGGCTTGTCCGGGTCCTGGGATCGCCCTACGGTGACGGGCGGACCGGTGTGGGGTCGGTCCGGTTTGGCCGCCCGAACGCGTGGGCGGCACCGCTTTGTTCGTGTCCGTGACCGAAAGAAGCAGGTGAGTCATGCGCATGTCCCGTCGCATCGCCGCAGCAACCGGCACCCTGGCCCTGGCCCTGGGCGCTCTCGCCGCGGCGGCCCCGACCTCCCACGCCACCCCGTCCGCGTGCGTGGCCTACCTCGCCGTGGAGGGGTACAGCTCGATGACCACCGGCACCGCCTGCCAGTACGGCGGCAACGGCCCGGCCGGCGTGTCGGCCTGCCGGACCCTATTGACCGGCGTCGAGGGCGTACCCGTCACGATCGCCCAACGCGCCTGCACGTACGCGGCGGCGTAGAGCCGGCCGGCAGGCCGCCACTACTTCCGCTCCGAACAGGCCGACGTCGCACGTGCCCCGCCGCCCGGAGCGCCGGCCACGGCGCCCCGTCACGCCGCCGCCCCGGCGCGCGCCGGGATGCCCGCGTGTCCGCACCGTCACCGCGGGTTCTCCTGTCGAGGAACGATCACCAGCGGCCCGGGCGCGTGGTGGATCAGACCATGGGTGACCGAGCCGAGGAGCATGCCGCGGAAGTTGCCCACGCCCCGGGAGCCGACCACCAGGCACAGGGCGTCCTGGGCGGCGTCGGCGAGTCCGCGGACACGGTGGCCGAGGATCGTGACGCGCTCCACCGGTACGTCCGGGTACTTCTCACTCCACCCGGCGAGCGATTCACTCAGGCGGATCAGCGCCTCCTCGACCTCGGACTCGCTACCGAAGGCGGCGACCATGTCCGGCGTCGGCGGGCGGACCAGGACGGTTCGCAGGGCGGCGCCGCGCAGCGAGGCGGTCTGGAAGGCGTAGCCGACGGCGGGTTCGGAGCCGGCCGAGCCGTCGACGCCGACCACCACCGTCGGCGCCACACCCGCGGCGGGTTCGGGCCCGCGCACCACCGCCACGGGGCACGGCGCATGCGCACTCACCGGGACCGCGATGCTGCCCGTGGTGAACAGTTCCGTCAGGGCCGACAACCGGCGCGAGCCGAGCACGAGCATGGACGCGTCGGGTGCCTCACCGCGCAACACGTCCACCGGGCGGCCCTCGACCGTCGTCAGGCTCACCTCGAGACCCGCCCGGCCGGTGATCGCCACGGCGGCCGCCTTCTCCAACAGCGCGTCGTCGGCCAGGCGGCGACGCTCGGCCCAACTGGGACGGGGGACGGTGGCCCCGGCCCCGGCCTCGTGATACGTGTCGAACGCCCAGTCGAACGCGTGGGCGGTGTGCAACCGGCCATCGTGCCGGGCGGCCCGGTACGCGGCCTCCGCTCCCGCCGGCTCGGCCGGCCATTCCGACGCGTGCACGAGCCGCAGCGGCAGCCCGTGCCGTACGGCCTCGTCCGCGGCCCAACCGACGGCGAGCAGGCCCGCCGCCGAATTCTCCACTCCGGCCACCACGGGCCGACGTCCGGTTGTCATGACAGCTCCCGATCACCCTGGGGAACCCGCCTCGAATGCGGTGCTGACTTCCACTGTCTCTCCGCGAGCGCCTCCGTGCCGCGCCAGGCGGCTCCGCGACGCCCTTGGGGAACGGCGCCGAGCGCCGCCCGCACAGGACCCGAGGTCACGCTCTTCGGACACCATCGGCACCGTGCGCATCATCGGCACCACGGGCCCCTTCCACGCTCCCGACACCGCAAGCATCATCACGGATACCTTCGGTCACGCCCTCGGATCCCCGGACGGCCGGCTGACGTCGCCGGACCCATGCGCCCGAATGCCCTGACCCCTACCCCACGGGTCATGCGGTGATCACGACGATGCGTCGTGCTCGGCGGAGTCGGCGGACAGCAGCGGCCGTTCGAACACCGTGCGCAGCACGATCGTGGTGCCGGTCGCGCGGATCACCGGCACCGACCGGATGCGGTCGAGCGTGTCGGCCAGGTCGGCCGTGGACGCGACCCGGACCTTGATCCACAAGCAGTCCTCGCCCGCGACCTCGTGTGCCTCCAGGACGGCCGGCTCGCGTCGGATCGCCGCCTCCACCTGGTCGCGGGCCGCCCTTCCGGCGTCGAAGCGCAACGCGATGAACGCGGCGGTGCCGGCCTCGACCGCCGCGGGCGCGAAGGCCGCGTGGTAGCCGGTGATCACCCCGTCGCGCTCCAGCCGCTGGAGGCGATCGCGGACCGCCGGTTCGGACAGGTCCACCGACTTGGCGAGCGCGCGTACGGTCCGCCGCCCGTCGTTGCTCAGCGCGCGCAGCAACGCCCGGTCGATGTCGTCCAACGGCCGTGTCATCGAATCCCCTTGTTTCCGCGAATGAGATGGACCTACCCTAAAAAAGGCTAGCAGCCAGTTCCACTTAACTTACTGAGGTATGGGGATCACCTTGTCTCCTCTAATGAGGGATCGACTGTTGCCCTGGGTCGCGCTCGTGACCGTCTGGATACTGTGGGGTTCGACGTATCTGGGCATCCGGTACACGATCGAGACGATCCCGCCGCTGCTCGCGGCCGGCGCCAGATTCCTGATCGCGGGACTGCTGATGTTCGCGGTCGTCGGGCCCCGGCACGCGCGCGGCACGCAGCGACCGACCTGGCCGCACCTGCGCTCGGCGGCGATCATCGGCGGTCTGCTCCTGGTCGGCGGCAACGGCCTGGTGAGCCTGGGCGAACAACACCTCGATTCGGGCTTCGCCGCGCTGATCGTGGCCACGGTGCCGGTGTGGATGGTGCTGATCAACGCGCTGGTGACCAGGACGCGTGTGTCGGGCCCGGTCCTGCTCGCTCTACTCCTGGGCACCATCGGCATCGGAGTCCTGGTCGGTGGCCCGGGCGGCGACGTGCACGCGGGCGGCACGGTGATGGTCCTGATCGCGTGCGTGCTGTGGGCGGCCGGCTCGGTGTACGCGCGGACCGCGCCGATGCCCAGGCATCCGCTCGTGGTCGCCTCGCTGGAGATGATCACCGCGGGCGTGGCCCTGCTCGTCCTGGCCGCGCTGCGCGGCGAGTTCGGCCGACTGCACGTGGCCGACATCTCGACCGCCTCGTGGCTCGGCCTGACCTGGCTCGTGTTCGCGGGTTCGATCGTCGCGTTCAGCGCGTACATGTACGTCAACAGCGTGCTGCCCAACGACACGGTGGCGACCTACGCGTACGTCAACCCGGTCATCGCGGTGCTGCTCGGCGCCGCGATCGCGGGCGAGTCGGTGGGCCTGAACGTCTACCTCGGTGGAGCGATCATCGTCGCCTCGGTGGCCCTGATCGTCGCCACCCGCTCCCGCGATGCCCGCTCGCCCGCGCCGACCTCCCGGTCCACCGCTGCCGAGGAGGCCGGCACGGCGGCGGCCGAGTTCCCGAAGCCGGCCGAGGAGCCGCCGAGGGTGGAGCCGGCCAGGTAGGCCGCGGCCGGCCCGGCGGTATATCGGTTGAGAGCCGTGGGACGGCCGATTAGCGTGGCCGGTCATGACGAAGATCCCCGCCTCGACAAACTGGCGCGTGGCCAACCGGGCCAACTGGGACGAGCGCGTTCCGATCCACACCGCGAGCGAGTTCTACGACGTCGCCGGTTTCGTCGCCGGCAAGGACGCGCTGCGCGACTTCGAACTCGCCGAGGTGGGTGATGTCGCCGGCCGCACACTGCTCCATCTCCAGTGCCACATCGGCCTGGACACCCTGTCGTGGGCCCGCCGCGGAGCCGTCGTCACCGGCCTCGACTTCTCCGAGCCGGCCGTGGCCGCCGCGGGCGACCTCGCCGCGCGGATCGGGGTCGACACGGCCCGGTTCGTCGCCTCCGACGTCTACGACGCGGTCGACACCCTCGAAGGCCGGACCTTCGACATCGTCTACACCGGACTGGGTGCGCTGTGCTGGCTCCCGGACGTCGACCGCTGGGCCCGTACCGTGGCGGACCTGGTCGCACCGGGCGGCTTCCTCTACCTGGCCGAGTTCCACCCGTTCGCCGACGTCCTGGCCGAAGACGGCCGCACCGTCGAGCTGGACTACTTTCGCCGCGACGCGCTGATGTGGGACGAGCCGGGCACCTATGCCGACATGGCCGCGCCGACCTCCGCGAACGTCACGTTCGAGTGGCAACACGGCATCGGCGACGTGGTCAGCGCCCTGACGGCCGCCGGCCTGCGCCTGGAGTTCCTGCACGAACACGACTTCTCACTCTTCGCCCGCTTCCCGATCCTGGAACGGAACGACGGCATCTACCGCTTCCCAGCGGACCAACCGCGTGTGCCGCTGATCTACTCTCTGCGGGCGACGAAGGCGTAGCCGAAACGGCCGGCATACTCGGCCGCTCGGACCCGGACCTGGTCCGAGCGGCAACGGCGAGCTGTGCGGACGAGGCCCTGAAGTCCCTCGGGATCGAAGCCGTCACGGTGTCCGAGTTCGGCCACGGGCTGCCGTCGCCGCTGCCGTACACCGATCGGCGCGGTCACGGCGTCCAGCCGCCGGATGCCTGCGCCGTCGCATTCGCGCGGTACGAGGCCGCGGCCGAGGAGCAACTCGCCGCCTTGGACGGCGAGGTGCGCGAGGCGGTCGAGGAGATCGGCGGATGGCTCAGCGAAGCCCGCGCGCACCCGGGCCGCGGAGTCGTGGGCTTCCTGCCGTGACGCCCCGGGTCGCCGAACGGCCGGGTAGCACGTCCAGGCCGTCTCTTCGCCCTGTCCGCGGCCGTTGCCGCAGCTCCTTCCGCCGGGCGGGTCAGCGCTCCGGATGGCCCGGGGCGAGGTCTTGGACATCGGCGTAGGTCAGCAGGTCGGTCCGGGTCGGGTCCGAATGCTCCGGGACCTCGATCGGCGCGAGGACGATAGCGGTGTGGTCGCCGAGGTCGACCGCGTCCACGACCCGACCCACGAAGCGCCGGGGGCAGTCGGTCAGCAGCGGGACGCCTGCGGGGCCCTCGGTCCACGCGCAGTGCGCGAACTTGTCCATCCGGTCGCCGGTTTCCTCACCGAACAGGGCCGCGAGCGGGTGTTGACGCGAATCCGGCGCGTGCACCGCGAGTACGGGTGCGGCGGTGGCGACGCCGTGGGTGTGGTTGAGGGTGGAGACGCAGACCAGGAATCGAGGCGGTTCGATGCTGCACTGGGTGGCGAAGCCGACCAGGCAGCCGGAGCGCTCGCCGGTGTCCGGTCGGGCCGCCGTGACGATGAACATCGGGTAGTCGAGCGCCGCCACGAAGGCGTCGAAATCGGCGCGGTCACCGGGATCGAGACCGGAGTCGGAATCGGTACGGGGACCGGGACCCGCCGGCTCCGTGCGACCGCTCCGCGAGTTGTCCACCATGCCCACCCTCCTCGTTCCGCCCGTCGCGACCCGAGGGGTTACTGCCCGCCACCACCGCTCCTACGCTCCCTCACGTATACGCTCCGCCCACCGCACGAACACGGACGCACGGGAAGCGCGTACGTGCCGCTACGGCCCGCGCCGCGACCCGCTACGGATGCACCTCCCCTTGAGGACCTCGTCGACCGCGTTGCGCGGCCCGTGCACGGCCACACCCACGGCCGGCACGGAGACCTCGCCCGAGCCTGCTGCCGCGCGCGACGGATGCGCGTGTATGCCACGCCCGGCGGTGGTTCGGGGCAACCACGCTCCGAGGGCCCGGACTTCGTGTCTGCGATGGTGGATTCGGCCGGTGTCGCGCGCCGATCGGGCGCGGACACGAGGGTCCGCGATGCGGCGCGCCTGTCGACGGGGGTGGACGGAGCCGTTCGAGCTCTGCGAACTCCCGGCTCTGCGCGCCTAGTTGGCCACGTCGGGCGGAAAGCCGAATACGTTCCGGAACAGCGCCAACATGCCTCCCGGGCGCAGCAC
This sequence comes from Embleya sp. NPDC005575, assembly GCF_040605455.1. NCBI lineage: Bacteria > Bacillati > Actinomycetota > Actinomycetes > Kitasatosporales > Streptomycetaceae > Embleya > Embleya sp. NPDC005575. Next base: position 23,057 of record NZ_JBEXCV010000053.1, read on the forward strand.
TCGGGCGGCCTTGGCCGTCCCCGCGACCGGGTCGATCCAGTGCCAGGCCTGGCCGGCGACGACCGCGTCCGCATCACAGCCGACGCCGACGTCGACACCCTCGCACCCACCCTGATCGGCACCGGACACATGCTCTTCGCCGATCGAACGGGCACCCCACCTCCCACCGGGACCCGACAAACCAGCCCAGTCCCGCAACCGCCCGAACCCGCACACCGATCACCGGATCGAGCCGTGTCGGTGGCCCATGCGAAGGTTACGGGGTGCACATCAAGGGATACGAGCCAGGCCCGTTGGTGGCGGGGGAATCGTTCTTGGCTCGCCCTGGCTTCTGGGCGAACCACCTTCTGGGGTTCGGCGGTATCGGATCGGGTGGCGTGTATCCCGCTCCGGAGTGGTTCGGCGACGACGGCGCCGATACCGATGCCCTGTCGGAGCTCCTCCTCGATGCCGACCGTTGGCCGGTGTTTCGGATACCCGCCGCGGCCGGCCCCGGTGCCGTGGTGATCTACCGCAACATGGTCGGCGACTACGGCACCGACTACCTCCTCACCCATCCGGGCCGGAGCCACGCACACCGGATCGCCTGCTGGGACGGAGACTTCACGGGTACCGGGCTCACGTGGCCCGAACTCGTCCGCATCGCCGACAACCCCGCACCCGCGGCCGACGGTGTCCGGGATCCCGCCGCCCGCCTCCTGCTCGTCCTTCCTCTCCTCGCCGACCCGGAGGTGCCGACGCAGGCACCGACACGCCTCAGCGCCGCCCTGACCGCAGTGGGAGCCCCTCGGGCCACCGCCCCACGCACGGCGGAATACCTGCTCACCCACCTGGCGACGAGACGGTGAGCCCCCGGCCAGGGGCGGCGCGTCGGTGTGGGTGGGGCGAGGGAGGACAATGGCACGTATGCCCGGACCCCTGACCTACCCCGAGGTCGGCGCGACGTTGCGTGTCGCCGCGCCGATGCCGCCCGGATACCACCACGTCGAGCGTCGCGTTCGGGTCGGCGAGGGGGCCGAGGTGTTCCGGCGGGTCGCGGACGGTGTGCTGGCATGGGAGGTGTTGCGCGGGGCGGGGCTCGACGTGCGGGCCGATGCGAGCCGTGTCGTGGAGGGGGCCGAGGTGACGTCGACGCTGCGGCTGGGCCCGGTCCGCCTCGGCGCGCCGTGTCGGGTGGTCGGCGTGTTCGACGAATCGGATCGGGCCGGCTTCGCGTACGGCACGCTGCGTGGGCACCCCGAGTCGGGTGAGGAGGCGTTCCTGGTCGACCGCGAACCCGACGACGTCGTGTGGTTCACCGTCCGCGCCTTCAGCCGTCCCGGCGCGTGGTGGTCGTACCTGGGCGGCCCCGCCGCCCGCGCGATCCAGCACCGCGTGACCACCCGCTACCTTGCCGCGGCCTGCCGGCTCGCCGACACGACGCGACCCCGAAACGCATGACGGCCACCGACACGCCTCGGGCGGTGGGCCGCCCAGCGCCTCCGCGGTGGCACGGGTCGCGGGTACGCCCTTGTGCGTGGTTGTGCCTTCGAATCGTCGGGTCAGCGATGAGTTCGGGCCGTCGCCGGCGTCTGATTCGATGACGGGGTTCACACACCACGGGGTACCCACCGCGACATCGACCTGGAGAGCGTCATGAGGAAGATCACCGCCGGCCTGTTCATCTCCCTCGACGGGGTCGTGGAGGCGCCCGACCAGTGGCACTTCCCGTACTTCAACGACGAGATGGGCGCAGCCGTCGGCGCGCTGTTCGACACGGCCGACACCGTGCTGCTCGGCCGTAAGACCTACGACAGCTTCGCCGGGGCATGGCCGGAGCGCGAGGCGGCCGGCGGCGAGGACGCGGGCTTCGCCAAGGCACTCGGCGACGTACGCAAGATCGTCGTGTCGCGGCAGAAGCTCGCGTTCACGTGGCGCAACTCCGAGCAACTCGACGGCGACCTGGTGGAGGCCGTCGCTGCCCTGAAGAGCGGGCCGGGCGCGGACATCACGGTGAGCGGCTCGATCTCGGTCGTCCGCCGGTTGCTGGCCGCCGCCCTCGTGGACGAGCTGCATCTGCTGGTTCACCCGATCGCCATGCGCTCGGGCATGCGGCTGTTCGACGAGGGCGAGACCTCGATCCCGCTGCGGTTGCTCTCGTCCGAGGCGTTCCAGACCGGCGTGCTCCACCTCGTCTACGCCCCGACCGAGTCGCCCGCCGGCGCCACCTACACCGACGCCAAGGCGCACATCGCCCGCCCCGCGCAGTAGCACGCCCGGGCAGTCCGCCCTGCGGGATCCGCACTCCCGGATGCCCGTCGTCGGCGGCGCCCCGATGCCGCGATGTCCGGTTGGCAACTCGGGCCGGGCCGAACCCGGTACATGGTCCGCAGGGTCGACCCGGCGGTCGGCCGGGCGGTGTCCTCACGACGCCATCGAAGCGCGAATCCCGCTGCCACCTACGCCGGTTGGCTCGGAACCACTGCCGCGACGCGTCGATGCAGGCGTCCCGTGCGAGTCGGCCGGCGACGGTGCGGCGAGTGTCGCCGGCCCGCCGCCCGCGCCGGCCGTCGCCGCGACCGGGACGAGTGGTCAGCCCCCGACACGCCGCCGACCCTCGGGAGTGGCACGAGCGGCGCGCCATCGATCCGCGAGGTGTTTCTTCCACCCCTTCGGCGCCGGCCACGGAACCCCCCACTCGGCCAATTGCTTGCGCGTCCAGCCACCGGCAGGAGTGCGTGCCGCTTCGATCTCCTCGGGAGAGGGCAACACTTCGGCGCCTATCGGCCGTGGCGTCGCCGGCTTCGACTGCGTCGAGGAGTCACGCGAAAGATCGTCGGGTTCGCGCGGGCTCGGCCGATCCTGGTCTGTGTCGGGCGCGGGGCCGACCACCACACCGGGACAGAGGATCTCCAAGAGCCACTCCGCAACCAGCAGACGACGCAGCCCGGACCACAGCCGTAAGGCGGCCGCGGCGCGGGACGCGGGATCGACGTGCGCGAGCGCCGTCACCTCGGATCGACGCAGGAACACCGTACGTCGTTCGTCGTCGAGGACGTGGCCGGTCGTGTACTGCCAGTCCCGGACGACCTCGTCCAGTTGCTCCGTGGTGGCCGGCCGCAGCAGGCGCGGGCCGGATGCGTCGCCGCCTTCGCGACGTGCGTCGTTACCCGAAGTACCCCCGACGCCAGGCTCCTTGCCGCCACCGGCCACGCCCGGGGTAGGTAACGCGCCTGCCTTGGCGACCCGGTGGCGAGCGAGAGCGCGATTCATGCGCCGATTGCCTTCGAAGGCCGGGCGCCAGTCGTAGCTTTCATCCTCGGCCAGGCGCGCTGCAAGCCACTCCAGCGCCTCGCCGCGCTCGATGCGGACGCCGGGCGGAGCCAATCGCTGCGCCTGGGCCCGGACGGCCGCCACCGACCTGCCGAGCCGCCCGGCCAATTCTTCGGCGGAGCCTCCCTCGCGGACCCCCTCGACCAGTTGTTCGCAGTCCGCAAGCGACCACGCCGTCCCCCGACGCTCGGCCTGCTCCGGTACGACGGAAAGCGGCTCGTCCACGACGTCCCCCGGTTGTCGAAGCCCGAAATGCTCTATGCAGTATGCCAACCGAAGCGCCCGATCAGGATCCGGACCGCGACGTCGCCGGCGTCCGAGAGCGACCCGCGCCGACGCAGCGCCGACCCGTCTCGGTACGCCCGGAGCGGACACTCAATCCGAGCGGGGCCTGAGGAGGTCCTCGACGAGGGTGTTCACCAGGCCGCGGGGGATGCTCGAACCGGTCAGGGCGCAATAGACGATCGGACCGACGAGAGCGTCGATCGTGGGGTCGGGGCCGAGTCCGGGCGAGATCTCGCCGGCCTCGATTGCCCGCGCGAGCATTTCGCGTTCCTGGTCACGGCGTGGGCCGAGATAGCGCTTGTGAAAGCTCTTGGCCGTTTCGGGATCGTGCTGCGCCTCGGCGATGAGCGCGAGCAGGACCTTGCCGGCGGGGTCGCGGGTGAGGAATCGCGCGAAGCGGCGCAGGTAGACGCGGATGCTCTCCGCCGTGGGCTTCTCCGTCGGGACGGGGAGGCGTTTGTCGCTGTCTTCGATGAGCGTGTCCAGGAGGATCTCGACCTTCGAGGGCCACCAGCGGTAGATCGTCTGCTTGGCGACGCCGGCACGGCGCGCGATCGCCTCGACGGTGAGGGCGCCGAAGCCGTGCTCGACGAGCAGATCGTCCGCGGCATGAAGCACGGCCAGACGTGCGGCCTCGTCGCGCCGACTGCCGGAGTGCGGCCGGCGGGGCTGAGAACTCGTGACGGACATGCGAAACACGATACCCGCCGGCGGCTTTCGTGGTTAGTCTAGACGCAACGACTCGTCTAGATTGATTGTCTTCCCACCACCGAGGAGTGCATGTGTCCGCCACGTCCAACCGCCGAGCCCTGGTCATCGGAGCCTCTCGAGGATTGGGTCTCGTGCTCGCCGACGAACTCGCCCGACGCGGCTGGCAAGTCATCGCCACGACGCGCCGGGAAAGCAGCGAGCTGCAAGCGAATGCCGATGCCTGGAACGGACGGCTGGAGATCGAATCGTTGGAGATGACAAGCCCCGTGGAGTTGTCCGCTCTGCGTGAGCGCCTGGAAGGTCGTCGACTCGATCTGCTCTTCGTCAACGCGGCGATCGACCGCGGCAATCTGCCCATCGACGAGGTCCCGACCGACATGTTCACCGAGGTGATGATCACCAACGTGTTGAGCCCGCTGCGTGCCGTCGAGGCCCTTCGCGGACTCGTCGCGCCCGGCGGAACCGTCGCGGTCATGTCCTCCGACCAGGGCAGCATCTCGCGCAACACCGAGGACGGCTACGAGCTCTACAAGGCCAGCAAGGCCGCGCTCAACCAGCTGATGCGCAGTTACACCACCCGCAATGCCGACGACGGACACACCAAGTTGCTCATCGACCCCGGCCACAATCGCACTCGGCTCGGCGGATTCGACGCGCCACTGGCCCCCCGGGAGAGCATCCCGGCCGTCGTCGACGTCCTCGAAGCGCAGGCCGGCGCCCCCGGCCTGCAGTTCCTGGACCGCCACGGCGAGACCGTCCCGTGGTAGAGCTCCAAGCCTGAGCGCCGGGACCGCTCCTGTACCAAGGGGCCGACGGGCGAGGGTGGTTGCGGGTGACCGATCCAGGAGTACGAAATCTCCGCAGCCGAAGCCGACCAGGTCTTCCGGGGCTTCGGCTCGAACGCGACGATCGAGGATTTCGCAATCATCCGTCTTCCATCCGTCTTCGCAACCACATCGGCTACAAATTCCGACCCTGATCCGCTGGGTGGTCGTGGGTGGCGGCGGCCGTGGCGGTGGCGGTGCGGATGAGGGCGGCCGTGGCCGTGGAGCGCGATTGTTGGGGCCAGGCGATGGCGAGGATTACGGGTGGGGCGTCCAGGACCGGGCGGTAGACGACGCCCGAGCGCGGGTATCGGCTGGCGACGGAGGCGGGGAGCAGGGGAGCGACGCGGCCCAGGCCGACCAGGGCGAGGAGTTGAGCCAGGTCACGCGTCTCCTGGCGGATCTCGTCGAGGAAGCGGTGCAGGTCGCCGGCGTGCAGGCCGAGGTCGGCGAGGGTGAGGTGGTCGCGGTCGGCGAGCGGGTGGCCGGCGGCGAGGGCGACCACGCGCGGTTCGGCGGCCAGCGTCTCGGCGTCCAGGCCGGTGTGGTCGAACGGCTCGTGAACCAGGGCCACATCGGCCTCGCCGCAGCGCAGGAGCCGTGGTTGTTCGTGCCATCCGCACAGTCGGACGGCGACCGGTACGGCGCCGGGCTCGCGGGCGTAGCGGTCCAGGATCGGTTCGAGGAGTCCCGCATCGCCGTCGGCCTTGACGGCCAGGACCAGTTTCGGCTCCGGGCCGGCGGCGCGCTGGGTCCGGCGTCCGGCGGCCCGCAGGGCGTCCAGGGCGATCCGCGCCTCCGCGAGGAGCACCGTTCCGGCCGGGGTCAACGTCACGTTGTGGGTGGTTCGTTCGAAGAGGATGACGCCCAGTTCGGTCTCCAGGCGGCGGATCGCGCGGGACAACGGCGGTGCGGAGATACCCAGTCGCTCGGCGGCGCGCGCGAAGTTGAGTTCCTCGGCGACGGCGACGAAGTAGCGCAGCGGACGGGATTCCATGCTCGGGCCCTTCGTTCGGTGATGTCGTCGGATATCAACGGATGTCGTCGGGTGTCCGGGGCTGCCTGCGTGCCCTCGGGTCTTGCCCTTCGGCAGTGCCTCGGTGTCGCGCTCGGTGACGCGCGCTCCGTACCGACCACGGCATTGCCCTGAGGGTAACAAGCAGGAGCGGGACGATCCTTCAGTTCCGGCGCCGCACGCGGCAGGCTCGACGACATCCCGCGAGGCTTCCACTTCCTTTGAAGCATTCCGCGAGGCATCCCTTCCCCTTCTTTTCCTCCCTCGGAGTTGTTCATGATCGTCGTCACCACCCCGACCGGGCAGATCGGCCGACAGGTCCTCGACCGTCTGCTCGATGCCCCCGACCGCACCACCGCGGGAATCCGAGTGATCGCCCGCGACCCCGCCCGCCTGTCCCCGCGGGTACGCCAACACGTCGAAATCGTCGAGGGATCGCACGCCGACCCCGCCGTGCTGACGAAGGCGTGCGCGGACGCGGACAGCGTGTTCTGGCTGGTGCCTCCGACTCAGGGGGCCGACAGCGTGGAGGGCCACTTCCGCGCCTTCACCGCGCCGCTGTGCGAGCAGATCGCACACGGGCGCGTCCGGCGGGTCGTCGCCGTCTCCACGCTGGGCCGCGGCGTGGCCGAGAACGCCGGGCAGATATCGGCATCGCTCGCCATGGACGAGGCGATCGAGGCCACCGGTGTGCACTACCGGGCGTTGTGCGCACCGTTCCTGATGGAGAACCTGCTCGGTCAGGTCGAATCGATCCGCGACGCGGGCATGTTCTTCCTGGCCCTGACCCGGGACCGCGTCCTGCGCACCTGCACCTCCGGCGACATCGCCGGCACCGCGGCCCGGCTGCTGCTCGACGACACCTGGACCGGCCAGGAGGACGTCCCGGTGGTCGGACCCGACGATCTCTCCCCGGAGGGCATGGCGCAGGTGGCCTCCGAGGTGCTGGAGCGGACGATCCGCGTCCGGCAGACCGGTACCGCGGACTACAAGGCGACGGCAATGCGGCACGGCGCGAGCGAGGCGTGGGCCCAGGGACTCGCCGACATGGTCCAGGCCCTCGACGACCAGGGCTGCTACGGCATCGACGCGCCCAGTACGCCCGAATCCGCACCCACCGACTTCCGCCGCTGGTGCCACGACGTCCTCAAGCCGGCCGTCCGGGCATAGCCGCCCCGGCCCGCCACGCCCGTCGGCGGCATGGGAGTCACCCCCCGCTTCCGGCCGCGGGACGCATCCCGGCCCGGTCCCGTGGCCGGGATGCGTCCCCGCGTGATGTCGGCTCGGGTACCGGTACCTCCGTACCGGCCCCGCGTGGAATTCTCGTCCCGCCGCACGACGGACGGCCCCGAATGCCCTGGCAGAGTTGTGATCACAAGGCACGGGGGCGGTTCGCAGTACCGATCGAGTCCCCCGAATTCGGCCTCTCGGCCGCGCCACTTCGGCGCGGCCGACCCACGACGAGCCACCGGCGCCCCGCGCGCCGCCGGAGTGCGGGATCGCCCCACGCCCGGGTCGGCACGGACATCCGTCGCCGCAGATTCCAAGGCGTCGTGGTCGCCGAATTTCTCGACGGTCGAAATCTCTACGGGAGGCACCATGTTCGGGCGAGGCAAACGAGGCGACCGACGGGCCGAGACGGAGCCCGCCGCGTTCCCGCGCCCGGACCAGCCCGGACCGCACCACCTCTCACCGCACCCCGCGCACCCGACCCACTCGGCGCCCGCGGCCGCCGGCGCGCCCGCCGTGCGGCTCGAAGGGGTCGTCAAGACCTACGGGAGCGGCGCGGAGACGGTCCACGCCCTGCGCGGCATCGACCTGCAGATCCCCAAGGGCACCTTCACCGCCGTCATGGGCCCCTCCGGCTCCGGCAAGAGCACCTTCCTGCACTGCGCCGCCGGACTCGACAAGCCCGGCTCGGGCCGCGTGCTGCTCGGCAACGACGACCTCACCGCGATGAACGAGAATCAACTCACCCGGCTGCGCCGAACCCGCCTGGGCTTCGTCTTCCAGGCGTTCAACCTGCTGCCCTCGCTCACCGTCGAGAAGAACGTCCTGCTCCCGCTGCGCCTGGCCGGCGAACGCGCCGACCGCCGCCGCGCCGCCGAGGTATTGGCCATGGTCGGCCTGCACGAGCACGCCAACCGCCGCCCCTCCCAACTCTCCGGCGGCCAGCAACAACGTGTCGCGATCGCCCGCGCCCTGGTCACCCGACCCGACGTGCTGTTCGCCGACGAGCCCACCGGGGCACTGGACACCACCACCGCCGGCGATGTGCTCTCGCTGCTGCGCCGGGCCGTCGACGACAGCGGCGCCACCATCGTCATGGTCACCCACGACCCGGTCGCCGCCGCCTATGCCGACCGCGTCGTCTTCCTCGCCGCCGGCCACCTCGCCGGCCACTTGCACGCGCCCACCCCCGAAGCGGTCGCGGCCCGCATGGTCGCCCTGTCGCAGCCGGCCCGAGCGCAGGGACGGGCCGCCTGATGGTGCGTACCAACGGACTCGCCCGTACCTCCGTGCGGTTTCGGCCCGCCTCCTTCGCCGGCTCCTTCATCGCCCTGCTGTTCGCCGCGACGCTGGTGACGATGTGCGGGATCTTCCTGGAAAGCGGCCTGCGCGCGCACGTGCCGCCCGGCCGCTACACGGACACCCCGATCGTCGTCGCCGGCCAGAACAGCGTGCACAAGACCTTCGGCAGCGGCGAGGACAAGGAGGAGGTCTCCGTCGCCCTGCCCGAGCGCTCCCGCATCGACGCCGGGCTCGCCTCGCGCATCGCCGCCGTACCCGGCGTCGCCACCGTCCTGCCCGACCTCACCTTCCCCGCGCAGACCTTCACCGCCGTCCTCGACGCCCATCCCTGGTCCGCCGCCCGCCTGGCCGGCACCGCCCAGGGCGGCACGACCCCGCGGGTCGGCGAGGCGGTCCTGACCACCGATGCCGCCGCCCGCGCCGGCAACGGCATCGCCCCCGGCGGCACGCTGCGCGTGACCACCCCCTCGGGGGAGACAACCCTCAAGGTCGCGGCGGTGGTCCCGGGCCGGGGCGCTCATGTGTACGTCGCCGACGCCGAGGCAACCAAACTCGCCGGCAATCCCGGCAAGGTGACCGCATTCGGCGTACTCCTCGCCGACGGCACCTCCACCGGCAAGGTCGCCGGCGACCTGCGCAAGGTTCTCGCGGACGCCGACGTCAGGGTTCGCACCGGCGACGGGCGCGGCGAGGTCGACCACCCCGGCCTGGGCGACACCAAGGTCATGCTCACCGGGCTCGGCGGATCCTTCGGCGGCGTCGTCGCGATGGTCTCCATCTTCGTCGTCGCCGGCGCCACCTCGCTGTCCGTGGCGCAGCGCCGACGCGACTTCGCCCTCCTGCGCGCCGTGGGCGCCACGCCCTGGCAGATCCGCCGGATGATCGCCACCGAGGCCGGATGTGTGGCCCTGGTCGCCGGTCTGATCGGGCTGCTGCCCGGGACACTGCTCGCCCGGGTGTGGTTCGACGAGATGATCGACCGCGGCATGGTCGAGAACGGCGTGACCCTCTCGATCGGCCCGATCCCGATGCTCGCCGCAATCGGCGCCGGCATCCTCTCCGCAGTCCTTGCCGGACTCCTGGCCGCCCGAGCCAGTGCTCGCACCAAGCCCACCGAGGCACTGGGCGAAGCCGGCATCGAGCGGGCCCGTGTGGGCTGGTTCCGCCTCGTCCTGGGCATCGTCGCCGTCGCCGGCGCAGGCGTTGTCTCCGGCCTCGCCATGAAGGTCAGCGGTGACCAGGCCATCGCGGCGGCCAGCGGCGTGATCATGCTCTTCATGCTGGGCATCGGACTGCTCGGCCCACTCGTCGCGCACCTGTTCGTCCGACTCACCGGGGTCGTCCTGCGGCTGTTCGGCGCCCCCGGACGACTCGCGTTCGACAACGCCCGCACCAACTCGCGCCGACTCGCCTCCGCGATCACCCCGATCACCCTCACCGTCGCCTTCGCCACCACGCTGATGTTCATGTTCGCCGCCCAGGACCACTACGGCGAAAAGCAGTCCAAGGCCGCCCTGACCGCCGACCGCGTGGTCACCGGCCCCGGATTCCCCGCCCGCGCCGCCGGCGACGTCGCCCGCATACCCGGGGTCGACGCGGTCACCTCGATCCTGACCACCAGCGTGGTCATGTCCACCTCCGACGCGCTCGAGAAGTACCCCACCCAGGCCGTCGGCGGCACCGACAGCGACCTCGCCAAGGTCCTCGATCTCGGCATCCGCAAGGGCGGCATCGAAGCCCTGCGCCCCGGCGCGGCGCAGCCCCCCGGCGGCGCGGTCGCCATGGATCGGCTCACCGCCGACGCGGTCAAGGCACGCGTCGGCAAGCCCATCGAGATGCGCCTCGGCGACGGCACCAGGATCAAGCCGATGCTCGTGGCCACCTACGATCGCGGCCTGGGCACCGCCGTGGTCACCCTCCCGCGCGCCACCGTGGAACACCACGTCGACGCCGCCATGGACGGCCGCCTGCTCGTACGCTTCGCCGACGGGGCCGACCCCGCCGCCGTGGACGCCGCACTCACCAAGGTCACCGGGCAACACCCCGCCGTCACGGTCTCCGATCGCGCCGGATACGCCGCCGAACGCGACCAGGCCCGGGAAACCAACAAGTGGGTCAACCAGGTGATGCTCATCATCCTGGCCGGCTTCGCCACCATCGCCGCGGTCAACACCATGATCGTGTCCACCGTCGCCCGACGCCGCGAACTCGGCCTCATGCGCATGATCGGCAGCACCCACGCCCAGGTGCGCGGCGTGATGCGCGGCGAGGCCGTCCTGGTCGGCGTCATCGGCCTCGTCCTCGGCCTGACCATCGCGATGATCACCCTCGTCCCGTTCGGCAAGGGCGCCTTCGGCGAGAGCACCCCGTACATCCCGATCCCGCTGCTCCTCGAAATCAGCGCCGCCGCACTGCTCCTGGCTCCCCTCTCGGTCGCCCCGGTCACCCGACGCCTCCTGCGCATCGAACCGATCGACGCGGTCGGGGCGAAGGAATAGCCGCCGCCACCCACCGAGCCCGGCCGCCGCCCTCTGCACCCCCACGGGGCGCCGGAGGGCAGCGGCACCTCGACTCCCGAACCGACCGCCGACCTGCTGCCAGGCCGCGCTCGGGTCGGGCATGGCCGTTACGCGTCCTCGGCGGTTACCCGTCCCGACTTCACCGCCGCCAGCAGGGCCGCGTGGTCGCGCTCGTTCTGGTCGGCGTATGCCTCCGCGAAGCTCGTCAGCGCCCGGTCGAACGCATCACCGCTACCCAGATAGGCGGCGATCGCGATTCGATCCCCGGACCTGGCGTGCGCGCGGGCCAGCGTCGCGCCGCACAGCTCGCCGAACGCGCGCATGCCCCGCGGAACCATCAGCGAAGGCTCTGCGATGCCCTTCCAATCACGCAACTGGCGCACGTAGAAGTCTCGTTCCCGGCCATCGATGCCATCCAGGCGCTCCCAGCCCAAAAGCATGTCGCCCGCGGCCTGCATCAGACGCTGACCGGCGACCACCCGCTCCCCCTGCGTCGGGTACTCGCTCGCGCCCGCATGCGCCGCCAACACCGACGTGTCGGCCTCCTTGGCTTGGAGGAACAACGGATCCCGGCCGTCCCGCCCCAGCAACAGAATGATCCAGCAGCGGGTACCGACACTGCCGACCCCAACCACCTTGCGGGCCATGTCCACCGCGGTGTAGCGACCGAGCAGATGACGAAGGTCCGACCGCAGCGTGCCCCGATACCGGTCGAACAGGGTGTCGAGCCGCTCCTGCAACGCATTGTGCTCTCCGTCGGGGAGGAGCTCGGACACCGGAGTGATCAGCGGCGGCGAGGAGACGATCCGAGGCCGGCCGTCGACTTCGTGGGTGAGCTTGCCGAACGCCTGGAGGCTGTCCCGGGTACGCGCCTTGGCCAGCGCCCGGGACATCTGCTTGCGCCCACGCTTGTGCAACCGCCCCGACGCCAACGCCTGGAGCAGGTCCGCATCGGCCTTGGCGTACCACACGTCGAGATTGCGCATCCCGGCGAACCGGCGCATCCGCTCCCGATAGGACCGCACCGTCGTGCCGACCACGTCCGCGCGCTCCCGGTCCGAGTAGCCGTTCTCCCTCCCCGCGATGACCAGGCTCGCGGCCAACCGCTTCACATCCCACTCCCACGGACCGGGCAGCGTCTCGTCGAAGTCGTTGAGATCGAAAAGCAGAAGCCGCTCGGGCGAGGCCAACAGCCGGAAATTCAACATGTGCGCGTCACCGCACAACTGCGCCCGAAGCCCCGAAGCCGGCGTACCCGCGAGATCACCGGCCATGATCGCGGCGGCACCCCGGTAGAACCGAAACGGCGACTCCGACATGCGCCCATAGCGAATCGGCACCAACTCCGGCACCCGCGACGCCGACTGCGCCTCGATCACATCCACCGGATCAGGCCGCCCCCGAGCCGGCGCGTACTCGCCATGACTGGACCGCGCCGCCTTCGCCCGCGCCGCCCTTCCGCGATCGGCCCGCTCCCGCGGCGACAGCCACGACGTATCGCGCGCGTTGGTACCCGCCTTCGGCGTCATCACATGCCCTCCGGACCCGCATCGACAAACCCACCGGCCGGCCGGACCGCCGCTGCGCCCCGGCCCGTCACCACGGCGGCAGCACGGCTTCCGGCCGCACCGACCCGGGCACGGAATCCGGCACCGGGATCGAGGACGACATACCGTCCACCCCTCAGGAGACCCGAGCCCGCCGCTTCCGGCGAGTCGGGTACCTCCAACGAGTGACGACCGCCGGCCCCGCCGCACGCACGTGCGCACGCGGCTTTCGTCGGCTCCACGCTCAGTGCCGAAAACCTCTCCACCTCACCGGGGCGGTCGGCGAAGGACGTCGCACGGGGGTTCGCCGTTTCCGAGACCGGTCGGTTTTCGAGAGCGACCATGGTGCTGCGTCGGCCCGGCCTCGGCTCCGGCGGGCGCGGAAACGGGTTTCGAGCCTGGGAGAGCCGTGGGTTGCATCGCGCTTCGAAACGGGTCGGCGGTGCTACGGGTGTACGAGGGTGGTCAGGGCGTCGGTGTGGGCGCCGCCGCTGTCGGTGATGACCTCGTCGATCGTCTGCGCCGTGCGGACGAGGGCGAAGGTGACGGCGCCGGCGGGTGTGGTGCGGTAGCCGTAGACGGCCGGGCGCGGGAGGGAGTTGTAGGAGAAGTGGGTGGACAGCGAGTAGGCGCCGGTGTCGTACATGGCCAGGATGTCGCCCGGTTCCAGGGCGGGTAGTTCGCGGTCGACCGCGGTCGTGTCGCCGGAGAAGCAGAGCGGGCCCGCGACGTCGTGGGGTTCGGTCGGTCCGGTCCTGGGTCGGCCCTCGGCATCGAAGGCGCCGATGCGGATCGGCCATGCCTGGGGCATCGACATCGCGCGATTGAGGATCTGTCCGCCCGCGTGCGTGACGGCGATGCGGCGGCCGCCCATGGTCTTGGTGTACTCGACGACCGTCGCGATGGTGCCGCTCTTGGCGAAGATCGAGCGGCCGAACTCGGTGACCAGGCCGTAGCGGCCGTCGAAGAGGTTCGGTACGGCTCGGCGCAGCTCGGTGACGTAGTCGGTGAAGGCCGGGGTGTCGTTGTCGTCGGCGAAGTCGACCGGGAGGCCGCCACCGATGTCCAGGCTGGTGACCCGGCGCCGGCCCAGGGCGGCGTTGATGTGCTCCGCGAGGGCGTGGGCCGCCGCGATCCCGTCGGCCAGCAGCGGCAACGGACAGCCCAGTGAGCCGACATGCGCGTGTACGCGGGTGAGCCACGGGTGGCGGGCGAACGCCGCAACGACCGCGTCGGTCGCTCCTTCGTCGCGTAGCGGCACGCCGAACTTCGAGGTCGCGGTGGCGGTGCTCGTGGCGTCGACGCGACCGGCGCCGACCTGTGGGTTCACCCGGATCCCGATCGGGGCGGTGGGCGGTCGCCCGCCGAGCAGCGCGTCGACGCGCGCGAGTTCCTGAAAGTTGTCCACGTTGAGGGCGACGCCGTGATCGAGGGCCGACTCGAGATCCGCGACGGTCTTGACGGGCCCGTCGTACACGATCCGGTCCGGCGTGAAGCCGGTCGCCAGCGCCAGCCTCAGCTCACCGGGCGAGGCGACCTCACAGCCCATTCCGGCCTGCGCCATGAGCCGCATGACCGGGGCGAGGGAGCATGCCTTGGCGGCGAACGCGTGCTGCACCGGGGCGTGTTCGAAGGCCGCGTGCAGCTCGGCGACGGAGGCGAGCACCCCGTCCACATCCAGGAGCCCGACCAGCGGGGTCGTCGGACCGAGCAGCCCTTCGCGTACGGCTGCCGCCACCGCCGCGTCCCGAGCCGCCCGCCGTCGGCGAGCCGTATGGGAAGTCACGTGCACCAGATCCCCTCGTCGTTCGGTCGCCACCACGCTTGCACCACAGGGACAGCTTTGCCCTGCTCGGCGCGCGGGTCTTTGTCGCGACGGACGAAGGGAGCACCTGTTCTCGGTGCCGGCGACGATGGACCCGGATCCCGCGCCGATCAGACGGTGCGGCGAGTGGATCGCCCGTGCGGGGCATCGGTTTTCCCGCTGATGGGATATCGGAGTGCGACGCCGGATCGGCGAGTGATATTCCTTGGCGCGTGATCACTCCTTTCCAGGCGGCGTCCTTCCGCCGTTCCATACCCGCAGCCATGGCCTTGTTGTTGGCCGCCGGGTGTACCGGGGGCTCCGGCGGTGCCGCGTCCAACGCCGCCGGTGCCAAGCCGGTCCCCACCCAGGTGACGGCCGTGGTCACCCCACCGCCGGCACCGCCGAAGCCCAAGGGGGCGGCGGACCCCGCGCTGCGTTCCTTCTACGAACAGAAAATTTCGTGGAAGGCGTGCAAAGACGACCCGAAGACGAAAAAGAAGGATGAAAGCGAATTCCGGTGTGCGACCTTCAAGGTGCCCCTGGATTACACCGCCCCGGACGGCAAGTCGCTGGACATCGCCGTCATGCAACACCCGGCTGCCAAGCCGGATCAGAGGATCGGTTCGCTCGTGCTGAACCCGGGCGGACCCGGTGGCTCCGGCCAGGATTTCGTCAAGTACGCGTTCGGCGAGTTCGACGGCCCCCTGCACGACCGCTACGACATCCTCGGCTTCGACCCGCGTGGGGTGGCCGACAGCGCTCCCGTGCGCTGCTTCGACGACAAGGCGCGCGACGAGCGCAACGCGCGGGACTCGCCGCGCGATCCGGTCGAGCGCAAGGCGGACGGCGAGCGGAGCAGCAAGGAGTTCTCCGCCGCGTGCCAGGACAGGTCCGGCGACCTGTTGCCGTTCGTGGGCACCCGCAACGCGGCTCGGGACATGGACGTCCTGCGCGGCGCGGTCGGTGACGACAAGCTCAACTACCTCGGCGTCTCCTACGGAACCTTCCTCGGGTCGCTGTACGCGGAGGAGTTCCCCGACCGCGCGGGCCGGCTCGTCCTGGACGCGGTGGTGAACCCGGCGGCCGACAAGCTCGACGCGAGCATCGACCAGACCATCGGCTTCGAGCGTTCGTTCCGGGCGTTCGCGGCCGACTGCGTGGCCCGGGCGGGCTGTCCGCTGGGCGGCGATCCGAACAAGGCCGCCGAGATCGGCGCGAACTTCCTCGACAAGTTGCAGGACCAGCCGCTACGCACCGCCTACGACGGCCGCAAGCTGACCTCCCGCCTCGGTTGGTCGGGCACCAACAGCCTGCTGTACGGCGACAAGGAAACCGCGTGGAAGTATCTGCGCGAGGCACTCACCCTGGCCATGAACAACAAGGACGGCAGCGCCCTGTTGTTCTACGCCGACAACTACATGGGCCGGGACGAGAAGGGGCACTACGACAACAGCGCGGACTCGCGCTCGGCGATCCGCTGTGCCGACGGGGCCGCTCCCGCGCCCTCTCCGGAGCGGATCGAGCAGGTCCTGGCGAAGCTCAAGGCGGACGCTCCGCTGTTCTCGAAGGACACCGTCGCATCGGACATCGAGGGCCCCGGCTGCGAGTTCTGGCCGTACAAGACTCCCGAGAAGCCGCACGTGATCCGGGCCGAGGGGGCCGCGCCCATCCTGGTGGTGGGCACGACCGGTGACCCGGCCACGCCGTACGCCGCGTCCGAGAAGCTGGCCAAGGACCTCGCGCACGCGAGCCTGCTGACCCTCAAGGGCGAAGGCCACGGCGCGTTCGGCCGCAGCAAGTGCGTCGACGCGGCGGTGGCCGCCTACATCGTCGAGGGCAAACTGCCGGCCGCCGGCACGCAGTGCACCGACGGCAAGTAGCCGCCGGAGTCACCCACTCCCACTCCCACCGAACCGGCCGTGACCGAAGCGCCTTTGGTCACGGCCGGTTCGGCGTCCCCCGGCCCCCGGGAACAGTCGACGGAGCGACTCGGCGCCCGGCCCGCCCCGTACCCGAACTCCCCGGCGTGACGCCTGCGCCGATGCGGCGGGCTCTACGCTGATCGGCATGGAAGCGGCGCCCACCCTCGTCCACCTGGACAGTCCCTTCATCAACTTCCGCGATTTCGACTTCGGCGACGGCTCCCACGGATACCGCTGGGTCCACACCAAGCGCTTCCGACTGCCGGCCGATGCGCCCGACGACGACACAAGCGTGTTGGCGGCCTTGATCGCGCACCCTTGCTTCCGGGATACGTACGACGGAGCGGGTGTTCAGGACTGGCCTCGGCACGGCCAATGGTGGCTCGATCGCATCGGCCCCGACACCTACCGGCCCGTCGACGAGGCGACCGCGGTCGAGATCATCCGCTCGTGGGCGGGCGCGCGCGGCGACGTCCCCGAACTGCTCGAAGCACGCCTGCGGCAGGAGATCCACACCCCGATCCGCACGGCGACCGCCCGATACGTGTTGGGACCGCTCCCCGAGGACGCGCTCCACGACTACGGCCCCATCCACATCGATTACCACGAACTGGTTCTGATCGACCGCCCGGCAGCCGTACTCATTCTGCTCGTCGCAGCCGACGACTGAGGTGGCGGTCGGTCCGGCGCGTTGGGGGTTCGGGCGACGGGAGGAGTCTGGGGACGAGGCTCGGTGAACTAACTCGAACACGGTTGTACGGCTTGAATGCGTGCGATTTGCTTACTCGAACACAGCTGTACGAGATGTCGAGCGGTCGTCGGCGACCGGACCCGGTCGTCGGCCCGCCCGCTCGGGCCGGCACTTCGAGGAGCGAAACGATGTCCCACGACGGTCGATCCACACCCGGCGCACATGACGTGCACGACCCGCACGACCCGCGTGCCGCCGCCGGCGGGCACGGGCATGCGCACGCCGGGGCGCAGGACCCGCCGGCGCCCCGGCGGTGGTTCGTCCTGACGCTGGTGTGCCTCGCGCAGTTCATGCTGATCCTGGACGTCACGGTGGTGAACGTCGCGCTGCCGAGCATCGGCGCGGACCTGGACCTGGGCCGAGAATCCCTGACCTGGGTGGTCACCGCCTACGCGCTCGCGTTCGGCGGCCTGATGATCCTGGGCGGGCGGATCGCGGACATGCTGGGCCGGCGGACCGGATTCCTGCTCGGGCTGGCCGTCTTCACCGCCGCGTCGCTGGCCGCGGGGTTCGCCCCGAACGGCGCGGTATTGCTGGCCGCCCGCGTTGCGCAGGGCGCCGCGGCGGCGCTGTTGTCGCCGGCCGCGCTCGCGCTCGTGACGGTCACCTTCCCCGGCCCCGAGCGCAACCGCGCACTCGGCGTGTGGGCGGCGATCGGCGGCACCGGGGCGGCGGCCGGCGTCCTGGTCGGCGGGCTGTTGACCGCCGGCCCGGGATGGGAGTGGATCTTCTTCGCCAACGTGCCCATCGGCGTGGCCGTACTGGTGCCGGCCGTGTCGGTGATCCCGGGCGGGCCGCGCACCGCCTCGCCCGCCCGCCCGGACCTGCCGGGAGCACTCGCGGCCACGGCGGCCACCGCGGCGTTGATCCTGGGCGTGACCCGTGCGGGCGACGTCGGCTGGGCGTCGCCGTGGACGTTGTCGTCGGCGGCCGTCGCCGTGGTCGGCTACGCGCTTTTCGTACTCGTCGAGCGCAGGATCGTCGATCCTCTGGTTCCCCTGGCCCTGTTGACCCGCAGGCCGGTGATCTCCGGCGCGTTCGTGATGCTGGTGGCGAGCGGACTGCTGATCCCGTTGTTCTTCCTCGGCTCGCTCTATATGCAACACACCCTGGGCTTCGGCTCGTTGCGGACCGGATGGGCCTTCCTGCCGGTCGCCGTCGCGGTGACCGCCGGGGCGCATGTCGGGGGCCTGCTGGTCGGCCGCATCGGTGCCCGGGCGGTGGGCGCGGCCGGCCTGGTGATCGCCGCGGCGGGCGCGTTGTGGCTGAGCCGGCTGCCCGAGCACGGCGGCGGCATGTCCGACGTGGTCCCCGGATTGGCCCTCGCCGCAGCGGGCCTGGGCCCCGCCTTCGTCGCGGCGACCACCACGGCCATGTCCCATGTGCGCCACCACGAGGCGGGCGTCACCTCGGGTGTGGTGAACACCTTCCACGAACTCGGCGGCGCGCTCGGCGTGGCCCTGGTGTCGGCGATCGCGGCATCCAGCCTGGCGGGTGGGGTCGACGGCGGTGGGGTCGACGGGTACACCGACGCGTTCCTCGCCTGCGCGGGCGCGGCCGTGGTCGCGGCGCTCGTGGCGTCCGTACTCGTGCCGGCGGGCAGGCCACCGGCGTCCGACGGCCCACGGCACGTGCACTGACCACCGCGACCGGGACGGCCGGCGCGGCTGCCGAGGCCGCCGCGCCGCCACGGTCGGCGCGGCCATTTCCGACAGTAGGGTTGACCACCATGGGTGCGACATCACCACCGGGCGTACGGCGACGGGCCGACGCCGAACGCAACATCGCCGCCATCCTTGCCGCCGCGCTCGGCGCCTTCGCGCGTGATCCCGAGGCCACGATGACCGACATCGCGCGGGTCGCCGGGGTCGGACGGGTGACCCTGTACGGGCACTTCGGCTCCCGGGACGTGCTCCTGGAGGCGGTGATCGGGCAGGTCCTGGGCGAAGTCGAGGTGCTCCTCGACGACGCCGAGGTCACCGTCGGACCGGCCGACGAGGCGCTGGTCCGGCTCGCCCGTGAGGGCTGGCAGGTGCTGGACCGCACCCGCGGCCTGCGCAGGGCAGCCCTGAAGGCGCTGGGCGAGGCGAGCCTGCGCCGACACCACGCCCGGGTCCTGACCAGGGTCGACGAACTCGTCGCGCGTGGCCGGAGCGAAGGCGCGATCCGGACCGACCTGCCGGCCGCGTGGCTGACCGCGACCTACTACGGCGTGATCCACACCGCGGCGGACGAGGTCGACGCGGGCCGCCTCGACCGCGCCACGGCCGGCGACACCATCGCCACGACCCTGCGCTCGGCCCTGTCCGCACCCCGGTGAGGATGCGCACCCGCTCGGCGACGCCCACCCGGCCACAGGACGCGCCCGGCCCGCCGCGGCGATCCGGGCCGGACGGCGCGCCGTTCGGGCCTTGACGGAGGAAGTCCCGGTCGGTCCGCAGCGCTCGGGTGTGGCGGCGGGCGGGGGCACGTGCAGGGCGAAGGCGATGTCGGGTTTTCGGGCCCACGTGCCGGTGTCCGATGCGATCCTGGCGCGTGGTGCGCGGGAGCGCGCGAAGTGGGTCGGGGGAACCGGTTGTGGGGGTGTGTTCGTGCGGGCGTGGGTGTCGCGGGTGATATTGGTCGTGGTGTTGAGCATGGTTGCCGGCGTGTGGCCGGCGGCCGGTGACAGTGCCCGGGCCGCGCCGGGGCCCGACAAACCGTCCGTGGTGGTGTCTCCGCACACGGTGCGGGTCGGTGACGTGATGACGATTCGGGGCAGCGCACACAGCGGGTGTCCGCGCGATCTGATCAACGTCCGAGTCGACTTCGCGGTCGGCGCCACCAACCTGCTGGCCGAGTTGATCGTGGCCGATCTTTGGGTACGCGCCGACGACGGCTACGCGTTCACGTTGCGGTACCGGCTGGCCCGGGAGGGCACGGGCGGACCGGAGTCGATCCATACCGAATGCGCGGATCCGGGAGCCGACGGTCTGCACAAGTCGATGGCGCTGGGGCTGTTCAAGATCGACTATGTGTCGCACACGTTCGTCGAGCCGCCGAACCCGGACGCGGCGAGCCCGCCGGCGGATCTGGCGAGCAAGCGGGTGGTGCTGCGCCCCGAATCGGGGCCGCCGGGGTCCCGGTTGACGGTGTGGACCGACATCCGGTGCGGCGGCGCGAATCCGACCAACAACGTCGTGGTCCTGTGGGGCGATGATCCGATGGCGTTCTTCGAGGCGGGGCCTGATTCCGGGAGTCAGGCGATCGTCACGACGGTGCCCCAGGGACCGCAGCGTGGCCCGCGCCCGGTGTCGGTCAGATGCGCCGCGACCGATGTGGTCGTTCCCGGCGATCGGGTGCCCGATGCCGGAGCGGTCCTGAGCGCGGTGTTCGACACGCCCTCTCCCGTGCTGACGGCGACGCCCGCCCGCGCGGGCCCCGGCGAGCGCGTGCGGGTTCGCGGCACGGGCTTCACCGCGTGCGGCTCGGCGTTGGCGAGCGAGCGACCCGAGTTGGTCGTCACGGCGGCCGGGCGGATTTTGGGACGCCTGCCGGTGGCCGCCGACGGGCGCGTCGACGCCGACCTGACCCTGCCCGCGGACGCCGGGGACATGCGAACGCCGACCGTCACCTGCGCGGGCGACGCCATCGACGGCGTGGTGCCGCTTGCGCTGACCCTCGCCGCGGTGAGCGGTGACGCGCTCGCGCCCCGGACCTCGGCTCGCTACCGCGCCGCGTCCACGGCCGCGGTCCCGGCCGTCACCGATCTGTTGCGCGAACCGGCCCCGGTGATCGCGGCCGGTGCCGTGACGGCGGCGTCGCTGCCGCTGGTGGGTTTCGCCGGCGAGTTGTTCAACCGCACGTTGGAGGAGAACCGGGCGCGGATCCGCCGACGGTTGCGTCCGGGTGCGGCGCGGCCACGCTCGATGCCGCGTGCCCCACGCCTGCAGGTCGTGGTGTTCGTCGTGCTGTCGGCGCTGTTCGCCGCGGCCGTCGAACCGGGGGTCGCGCTCGACGTGCCCACGGGCCTGCTCGCGCTGGCGCTGGTGGTCGCGGTGCCCGCGACGGTGCTCGCGTACACGGGGACGGCCGAGGCGTACCGGCGGCGGATCTCCCGGGTCCGGGCCTTTCCGCAGCTGATTCCCGGCGGCCTCGCGGTCGCGGTCGCGCTCGGGGTCGCCTCGCGCGCTGCGGAACTGACGCCGGGTTACGTGTACGGCCTGTGCCTGGCCTTCACCCACGCCGGACTGCGTACGCTCCCGGACCGCGAGGAGGGCCGGGCCACGCTGCTCGGCGCGACCGCGCTGGCCGGGCTCGGCATGCTGGCCTGGATCTGGCGCATCCCGGTTCACCACTCCGCGGGCCAGGACCCGTCCGCCGGCTGGGCGTTCGCGGAGAACGTGCTGACCCAGACGTATATCGCGGCGGTGATGACGCTCTTCTTCGGGTTGCTCCCGATCCGCTACCTCGACGGTCACCGGGTGTGGGTGTGGAACCGGGCCGGCTGGGCGGTGCTGTACGCGTTCACGACCTTCCTGTTCGTGCTGACGCTGCTGGACCCAACCGGAGCCACCGCCGGGGGAACCGGCGACATGTGGCTGCGCTCGGTCTGGATATTCGGCGGATTCGCGGCTGCGTCGCTGACCTTCTGGGCGGTGTTCCGATTCCGCCCGGCACTTCCGCCGACGTCGTGAGTGGCGGGTCTCGCCCCGGAGTTCCGGGGCGAGACCCGCCGGGCGGCCGTTCAGCAGGACGGGCGGCGGTCCGGTGTGTAGGACCAGGGGCGGACCGCTTCGAGGGCTGCGCCGATGCGGAAGACCATCTCGTCGTCGTAGGTCTTGCCGACGATCTGCACACCGGTCGGCACGCCGTTGGAGGCGAAGCCCGACGGTACCGCCAGGACCGGTACTCGGCTGCAGATGTTGAACGGCGGGGTGAGGGCGGCGTCCAGATAGAAGTCCAGTTCCTTGCCGTCCACGACGACCTTGGTCTCGGTGTAGTCGTCGTCGGCGACGAAGGCGGGGATCGCCGTGGTGGGGCAGATCAACGCGTCGAACCGGTCCAGCAGTTCGCCCAGTTCGGCGTAGATGGCGCCTTCCAGGGCGAGTCCCTCGGCGAACGAGGTCCGGGTGGCCGCCGCCTTCTCGTGGAAGGCCCGCAGGTACGGGTTGACCAGGTCCGGCGCGGCATTGATCGCCTCGCCCGCCTCGGCTCCCATGATCGCGGCGAAATGGGCCATCAGGGCCCGGTTGACCGTTTCCCGGGTCCAGCCGAGCTCGACCTCCTCGACCACTGCTCCCGCGGCGCGCAGAGCCTCGGCGGCGGCCCGTGTGTTGGCCGCCACCTCGGGGTCGATCGAGTGGTCGCCGAGCGTGACGCTGAGCGCGATGCGCAGGCCCTCCGCGCCGCGGGCGCCGGCGTACTGTTCCGGCAGTACCAGCTTCGGGCGCAGCGAGACGACGTCGCCCTTCCACGGCCCCGCGATGACGTTCTCCAGGAGCGCGCAGTCGGCGACCGTGCGTGCCATCGGGCCGTCGTGGCAGTACTGGTCGAGGCTGTACGGCGGCATTGCCGGGACCCGGCCGAACGGCGGCTTGAATCCCACGACGCCGTTGAACGAGGCGGGGATGCGGATCGAGCCGCCGATGTCGGATCCGGTGGCCAGTGGCGCGTATCCGGCGGCCAGCGCGGCACCCGAGCCGCCGGACGAACCCCCGCACGAGTACTCGGGGTTCCACGGGTTGCGGGTCACGCCCCACAGCTTCGACCGGGTGAACCCGGCGGCGCAGAACTCCGGTGTGCTGGTGCGGATGTGAATGATGCCGCCCGCGTCGGCGATTCGCTGGAGCACCGGGTGCGTTTCCGTGGCGATCTCGTCCACGAGCAACAGCGATCCCTGCTGGAGCGGATGTCCCTCGATGGGGTGCTCCTCCTTGGCCGCGACCGGGAGGCCCTCCAGTGGCCGGATGTCGCCGCGGCCTTTGCCGAGGTAGCGCTGTTCGGCCTCGCGGGCCGCCGCGAACGCCTGGTCGTGGAGCGATTCCACGACCGCGTTGACAACGGGTTCGGCGGCGGTTGCCCGGTCCAGGACGGCGGTGAGCAGTTCGACGGGCGACAGTTCACGGGTGCGGAAGGCGGCGAGTGCCTCGGTCGCCGTGAGGTAGGCGAGGTTGGTGGATGTCTCGGCGGACACGGTGACTCCCAAGCAGGATTGAATGGTTCGCGATGGGGCGGCGGCCCGGGTCGATCGGGCGGGCCCGGCAGGTCCGTGGGAACTGCCGGCTCCGCTGCCTGTCACGCATCCGGTGCGGCGAGTGCCCTTCTGCTTTCGGCGATGCGCTCGGGGTCCCAGCCCGCGCTCGGCACCGAGTCGATCAACAGTCGGGTGTAGGGGTGTTGCGGCGCGGACAGCACGTCGGCGGTGCGGCCCGACTCGACGATCCGGCCGTTGCGCAGCACGACGATGTCGTCGGTGATGTGCCGCACGACCGCCAGGTCGTGGCTGACAAAGAGGTAGCCGATGCCCCCCTCGCGACGGATGCGGGCCAGCAGGTCCAGGATCTGCGCCTGGATGGACACGTCGAGTGCGGCGACCGCCTCGTCCAGGATCAGCACCCGGGGCGAGGCCGCCAACGCGCGTGCGATGGCCACGCGTTGGCGCTGGCCACCGGAGAGTCGGCGCGGCAGGGCGCCGGCCTCGCGGGTGCCCAGACCCACCTGGTCGAGCAGTTCGGCCAAGCGCGCGGCGCGCCCGGGCCGGTCGGTCTCGGGTGCGTGCAGGCGCAGGACCTCGTCGATGCTGTCGTGCACGGTGATGCGCGGGTCGAGGGAGAGGTAGGGGTCTTGGAAGACCATCTGGATCTCCCGCGCCCGGGCCAGGCGTTCCGCGCGGGTGCGTGGTCGGTGGGCGCGTTCTTTGCCGTCCACCGTGATGCTGCCGGCGTCCGGGGTCTCCAGGCCGACGAGCATGCGGGCGGTGGTGGTCTTACCCGATCCGGATTCGCCGACGATGCCCAGCGAGCCGCCCGGCGGCAGCGTGAAGCCGACGTCGTCGACCGCTTTGTGGTCGCCGAACGTGCGGCACAGGCCGCGGACTTCCAGGGCGGCCGGGGCCGGTTCGGTGGACGTGCTCACTGCAGGATCCCTTCGTCCGCGCGCAGGCACGCCACGGCCGCCGGGCCGTCGTGGACCAGTGCGGGGGCCTCGGTTCGGCACCGCTCGATCGCGAACGCGCAACGGGCCGCGAAGGCGCAGCCGGGGGGCGCCTCCGCGAGTGATACGGGCCGTCCCGGAATCGGTTGCGGCGCCGCGGCGTCCGCCTCCAGGCGCGGTGTCGAGGCCAGCAGCGCGGCCGTGTAGGGGTGCCTGGGTCGGGCGAACAGGTCGGCGACGGGCTGGGATTCGACGATGCGTCCCGCGTACATGACGTAGATGCGGTCGCAGATCGCCGCCGCGAGTTCCAGGTCGTGGGTCACGAACAGCATGCCGGTGCCGTGCCGGTGTTGCAGGCGTCGCAGGATGCCGACGACTTCCGCCTGTGTGGTGACGTCGAGTGCGGTGGTGGGCTCGTCGGCGAGCAGCAGTGCGGGGTCGCCGGACAGGGCGGCGGCGATCACCACGCGCTGGAGCATGCCGCCGGAGAACTGGTGCGGAAAGCGGCGCAACGCGCCCTGCGGGTCGCGGATGCCGACCTCGGTCAGCAATTCCTGTGCTCGGGCCAGCGCTTGGTCCTTGGGCATGCCGCGCACCCGCAGTCCCTCGGTGAGGAAGTCCCCGACCCGGCGCATCGGGTTGACCGACGCGCGCGGGTCCTGGAACACCATCGCCACCTTGTTCCTGCGCACTTCGCGCAGGCCGGCCGCGCCCATGGCGAGTACGTCGGTGCCCTCGACGCGGACGGTGCCCTCGGCGCGTGCTCCCTTGGGCAGCAGGCCCAGGACGGTGCGGCAGGCCACCGATTTGCCCGAGCCGGACTCGCCGACCAGACCCACGGTCTCGCCGCGTTCGACCCGCAGGTCGACCCCGTTCAGGATCGGCCGCGCGGCGGCGTGATCCGGCAGGCGCAGCGTCAGGCCGACCATGTCGAGCAGCGGCACGTCGTGCCCATCGGCCTCGGTGCCGGATGTGGCGGGCCGGGTGGCTGTGTCGCCGGCCGTCGTCTTGTCGAACACGGCGGTCACCTCTCCCGCTTGGAGACACGGTCGGCGAGGCCCTCGCCGACGATTCCGAATGCGACGACCGCGATGACGATGGCGGTCGCGGGGGCGAGGGCGGGCAGCATGACGTCCTTGAGGAGCGGGTTCTGGCCTTCGCTGACCATGACGCCCCAGTCGGCGGTGGGTGCCTGGACGCCGAAGCCGAGGTAGGACAGGCCGGCGAGTTCCATCAGGGCGTAGCCGAAGTTGATCGCGGACTGGGCCAGTACGGTCGGGGTGATGTTGGGGATCAGGTGCCGCGTGCAGATCGACCAGCCGGACCAGCCCTGGACCCGGTAGGACTCGATGTAGGGCCGGGTCTGTTCCTGGCGGGCGATGGAGCGCACCAGGCGCCCGACGTAGGGCGTGTAGGCGATCATCATGGCGATGACGGGTGCGGTCAGTCCCGCCCCGAACACCGCGACGCACAGGATCGCCAGCAGCATTGCGGGGAATGCGAACAGCAGGTCCATCGAGCGGGACAGCAGGGAGTCGACCCAGCCGCCGCGCCATGCGGCCATGACGCCCATGGCGATGCCGAGCACGGTGGACACGCCGACCACGGCGAGTGGCCCCAGCAGCCCGGTGCGGGCTCCGTACAGCAGTCGGCTGAGGATGTCACGGCCCGACTGGTCGGTGCCCAGCCAGTGTTCGGGGCCGGTGCCGGCCAGCGAGTTCTTCAGGTCGATGGCGTCGGGTTCGTAGGGTGCGAGCAGCGGTGCGCACACCGCGAGCAGCACGAGCAGAACCAGGACCAACACGGCCGCGGTGAACAGCGGTCCCTGTGCGGCGAGTTTGCGGATCCGAGCCGGTGCGCCGCGCCGGAGGGGCGGCGTCTGTGCGGTCGCGTCCTTGACCGACGCGGGGGCGGAGGCACTCACTTCGGGTCACCTCCCAGCGCGACGCGCGGGTCGATCAGCGGTTGGAGCAGGTCGACGATCAGGTTCGCGATCAGGAACGCCGCGACCACCAGCAGGGTCAGCGCCTGGACCACGGGGAAGTCCTTGACCGTGACCGAGTTGATGAGCAGGGAGCCGACTCCCTTGACGCTGAACGCGGTCTCCACGATCGAGGTGGCCACCAGCATGCTCGCGACCATGGTGCCGACGACGGTGACGATCGGGCCGAGGGCGTTGCGCAGCACGTGTTTGCGGATGACCTGGCTCTCGGGCACGCCGCGGGAGCGGGCCACCTCGACGTGCTCGCGGGAGAGTTCGTCGAGCATCGCGGAGCGGGTGACCCGGGCCAGCAGGCCCGCGAAAGTCAGCGCCAGAGCGATGGCCGGCAGCGTCAGGTGCCACAACTGATCGGTGAAGCCCTCACCCGCTCCGTAGAGCGGGAACCAGCCCAATTTGACGGCGAAGACCGAGGTGAGCACGGTCGCGGCGATGTAGGACGGGATGGCGATCGAGGTGCCGGTCCAGGCCAGCACGAGCTTGTCGACCAGGCCGGGCCGCAGCGCGGAGACGATGCCCAGGATCAGCCCGACGACCGTGACCAGCACCATCGCGTACACGACCAGGAAGACCGTGGTCGGCAGCTTCTGGGAGATCAACTCGCCGACGTCCTGGCGGAATTGCACCGAGCGGCCGAAGTCTCCGCCGAGCACGTCGCCGAGCCACAGCAGGTACTGCTTGGCGAACGGCTCGTCCAGGTGGTACTGGGCGGTCAGCGCGGCGCGGGCCTGTGGGGTGACCGGGCGGCCGCGCATCAGGAAGGACACCGGGTCGCCCGGGGCCAGGTGCACGGCGCTGAAGACCACGAACGAGGTCGCCAGCAGCACGAGCACCAGGCCCACGAGGCGGCCCAGGAGGAAGCGGAGCAGAGTACGGTTCATCAGTTCGCGGCACCCAGGGTCGCGGCCCAGGGGAAGGACAGCTGGGTGATGTTCGGGGTGGCGCCGGTGACGCGCTTGCCCTGGTAGAGCGACAGCGGCGAGTCCCACAGCGGGATGCCGGGCAGCTCGCGCAGCGCGATCTCCTGGAGCTTGATGGTCAGTTGGGCGCGAGCGGCCGGGTCCGTGGTACCCAGTGCCTGCTGCGTGATCGCGTCGTACTCGGGGTCGGACCAGTTGCCGTAGTTGGCGAACTCCCCGGTCTGCAGGGTCTGGTAGAACTCCAGCGGATCGGGCGTGACGTCGTAGCCGCTGGTGACCAGCAGGTCGATGCCTGCGCGGGAGGACGGGTCGGTGAACAGCGCGGTGTAGGCGTCCGGTGCGATGGTCTTGAGCTCGACGTCGAGGCCGATCGCCTTGCCGGCGGCCTGGATGGCGTTGGTGGCGACGCTGATCTCCGGGGCCAGGTTGCTGGTCGCGACGACGACCTTCTTGCCGGTGGCGCCGGCTTCCGCGATGAGCTTCTTGGCGGCGGCCACGTCGGTGGTGACGGCGGGCAGCGCGTTGTACATGCTCTGGGCCTGCTCCGCCGGGATGGTGGCCCAGCCGGAGACGGGCACGGGTGCCTTGGAGACGGTGCCGTAGCCGTTCAGTCCCGCCCGGATGATGCCCTCGCGGTCGATCGCCATGGACAGCGCGCGTCGCACGCGCACGTCGCCGAGGGCGCCCTTGAGGCTGGTGACGGCAGCCGAGTAACTGCCGGTGATGTCACCGAAGTACAGCTTGCCGTCGCCGGACTTGAGCTTGTCGTACGAGTTGGTGGGCAGCAGGTAGCCGCCGTCGACCTCGCCGGTCAGCAGCGCGTTGGCGCGGGCGGCGGGATCCTGGATGAAGACGAACTCGACCTCGCTCGTCTTGGGCATGAGCTTGCTGTCCCAGTAGGCGTCGTTGCGCTTGAGCGTGATGGACGTGCCGGGCTTCCACTCCTTGACGGAGAAGGGACCGGTGCAGTTCACGCCGCCCTGGGGGTTGCCGTAGTCCTTGCCGGCCTTGGCGAGGAAGGCGGCGCTCTCGATGGTGCCCGCCGACGCGCCCAGCTGCTGGTTGAGCAGCACGTTGGGGCGGGTGAGCTTGATGGTGACTTCCAGCGGGCCGGAGTCGGTGATGGACTCGACGTCCTTGAAGGCGGTGCTGTAGACGGCGCCGACCTCGGGATCCATCTGGCGCTTGAGGCTCGCCACCACGTCCTTGGCGGTCATGGGGGTGCCGTCGTGGAACTTGACGCCCTCACGCAGGGTGTAGACCCAGGTCAGCGGATCCGGGTTGGTGTACTTGGCGGCCAGCCCGGGGGTGATCGTCAGGTCCGGGTTGATGCGCAGGAGTTGGTCGCACACGTTCGCGAGCACCGTGTTGATCGGGTAGTCGAAGCCGTACGCGTAGTCCAGCGTCTGCGGTTCGGCGTACAGCGACCACTTCACCTTGTCGAGCGGCCCCTTCGCGGCGGGACTGTCCTTGGTGATCCGGTAGCCGGGGTCCGAGGCCGACGAGTTGTCGCTGCCTCCGCCCGAACACCCGACGGCGGTCAGGGCCACGACGGCGGCGAGGGCGGCGGTTTTGGGCATGCGCAAGTAACCCACCTCTTTCGGAGGGACGGCGAAGGCACGGAGACGGATGCGGCGTGGCACGCGTCAGGACAGGTGCCGGTGAGTATTGACGCGGGAACGTTCCCGCGCAAGGGTTTGCGGGCAGGTATCTCACGCATGGCGCAGAGGTTTCCAACACGTCACGGGAAGGTGTGGCAGCGCTTTTTGACGACCCGTCACGAGACCGGGACGGGGGGTGGCGGGTGGCGGGGAGCGGCTGGTGGGACGGCGTGTGAGGCGCCGGGCGCCGGGCCCTGGGAGTCGGGGTTGGGAGTTGTGCGAACTGTGAGGTTGGTGGGGGTGGGCTGCGGCGGGTCGAGTGCGTCGCCGGGCGTGGCGTCGGCCGCGACGTCGGAGGGAGGGCGGTGTGCCGGATGGGCTCCTTGCGCCGCTGGAGCGGGCGTTGGCGGACCGGGCCCGAGCCCTCGGAATGTACGCACTCTGCGTGTCTGATTGATTACCCTGTCGGCATGAGCGGCTTCGGTTCGTCCTGGGAACTGCGGGCTGTGTCGGAACTGTTCGGTGCGTGGCTCATCGATCCGCGATGCCGTCGTCCGTATCCGTGACGGCGGGGCCGACGCCCGCAGCCCGACGCCGGGTCATCCATGTCGGGACGCCTTCGTTCCGTGAGTGCTCCATCGGCCGGATGCCGCTCGGGGGTCGCGTTCCGTCGACTCCGCGGTGCGGGGCGGATGCGTGCGGATACGCCCCCCCCCAGGGTTAACCACGCGCGAGATCGGGAGAGCGGGGGGTGGGGGAAAAGTGTGGGTGAAACCGGGTTGTAATAGGGGGTGGCGC
>NZ_JBEXCV010000054.1:0-52230 GCF_040605455.1 Embleya sp. NPDC005575
GGGGGGTGGCCCTGGCCTCGCCCTGGGGCGGGGGGGTTTCCCCCAGGTACTTGTTACACAACGTCTAACCGCCCCACAAACCCCCACCCCCCGCCGACCGCATCCGCGGTCGGCGGGCGTTCGCCGTCCCGGACTCGGGTGGGTCGCGCACACCGCTGTCAAATATGCCCCTGGGCACGCCTTGAGCTGTGCAAAAAGGGGGTCCCGCCGGGTCGGGGGCGTGGCAAGGTTGAAGCGAATGTACGACGATCAGGAGGAATCGATGGGGGTCACCCTCGCCAAGGGCGGAAACGTCTCGTTGAGCAAGGCCGCACCCAATCTCACCAATGTGCTGGTGGGTCTGGGCTGGGACGCGCGTGCCACCACGGGCGCCTCGTTCGACCTGGACGCGAGTGCGCTGCTGTGCGGCGGTGCGGGCAAGGTGCTCGGCGACGACTATTTCGTTTTCTACAACAACCTCAAGAGCCCCGAGGGTTCGATCGAGCACACCGGCGACAACCTCACGGGCGACGGTGACGGCGACGACGAGGTGATCCTCGTCGACCTGATGGCCGTTCCCGAGCAGGTCGAGAAGGTGGTCTTCCCGGTCTCGATCTACGACGCCGAGATGCGCGGGCAGACCTTCGGACAGGTCCGCAACGCCTACATCCGGATCGTGAATCAGGCGGACAACAACGAGCTGGCGCGTTATGACCTCACCGAGGATGCGTCAAGCGAGACAGCCATGATCTTTGGAGAACTTTACCGTTACCAGGGGGAGTGGAAGTTCCGCGCAGTAGGGCAGGGGTACGCTTCGGGCCTGCGGGGGATCGCACTCGACTTCGGCGTCAGCGTGCAATGAGTACGTACTGACGTTGCGTCAGGGTCGGTCACCCGGTGGGGCCGGCCCTGACGCCTTTCCCGAGGTCTCTCGGGTGGGGGAGTGAGGGCCGGTCTTCCTGATGACCCACCCGGAGCTGCAATCCCCAGGTAGATAAGGACCTCATCCGTGGTAATCCGTACGTTCGGCTGGTCGTTCGGCGTGACGGCGGTCGGTCTCGCCGTCGCCGCGTATTTCTGGGGGGCGACCGGATTCGGCATCGTGCTGATCCTGTCGATCCTCGAGATCTCGTTGTCTTTCGACAACGCTGTAGTAAACGCCACGATCCTCAAGAAGATGAATGCCTTCTGGCAGAAGATGTTCCTGACGGTCGGCATTTTGATCGCCGTCTTCGGCATGCGGCTCGTCTTCCCGCTGCTCATCGTCAGCCTGACCGCCGGAATCGGCCCGGTGGACGTCGTCGACCTCGCGTTCCACGACGACAAGATGATCGACGGGTTGACCTACGCACAGCACCTGGACGAGGCGCATCCGGCGATTGCCGCCTTCGGTGGCCTGTTCCTGTTGATGATCTTCCTGGACTTCATGTTCGACGACGAGCGCGAGCACCGGTGGATCGGCCCGCTGGAGCGGTTCACCGGCAAGCTCGGCAACTTCGACGTGCTCTCCACGCTGATCGCGCTGATCACGCTCGTGGTCGTCGCCCAGACGCTGTCGCCCGCGCACAAGGAGGGCACGGTCATGGTGGCCGGCGTGCTCGGCCTGATCGCGTACCTGGGCGTCGGCGGGCTCTCGGACTACTTCGAGACGCACGGCACGCTGGCGCACATCAACGACGAGGAGGACGAGGACGGCGCCGAGGCGGGTGCGGAGCCGGCCAAGGCCGAGGGGCGCAGCGGTCCCAAGCCCGTGCAGCTCGCCGCCGGCAAGGCCGCGTTCTTCATGTTCCTCTACCTCGAGGTGCTCGACGCGTCGTTCTCCTTCGACGGTGTGGTCGGTGCGTTCGCCATCACCCAGGACCTGCTGATGATCACGCTGGGTCTGGGCATCGGCGCCATGTACATCCGGTCGCTCACGGTCTACCTGGTGCGGCAGGGCACGCTGGACGACTACGTCTACCTGGAGCACGGCGCGATGTACGCGATCGGCGCCCTGGCGACGATCCTGCTGGTGTCGATCAAGTGGGAGATCCACGAGGTGATCACCGGCATGGTCGGGGTCGGCTTCATCGGCATCGCGCTGATCTCCTCGATCATGCGCAACAAGCGGATCGGACATGTTCCGGGGCAGAACAACAGCGGTGTGAAGGTCGACGCCTAGCTTTCGGCCGCACCCCGCACGCAGGACCTCGACCGGTACCGCGCCCGAGCACGATTCGGGCGCGGTACCGGTTTTTTCGGGCCCGGTTATGTTGTGTACTGGAGCCGCCACTACGCGTACGCGTGCCGGCCGGGGGATCAGGGAGGGCTTGATGCCGCTTTTCGACTGGCGTCGGGGATTGATGGAGCGTGAGCCCGAGCACGGCGGGCACAAGGTCGCGCTGACCCGCTCGACGCCCGAGGTCTCACTGACCCAGGCCGGTTCCGCGACCGGGACGCTGCGGGTCAATCTGCACTGGAACCCGCAGGTCGAGGAGGCGCCGCCGAGACAGCGCAGCGGCGGCCTGTTCCGGCCGCTCGCGGTGCAGACGCCGCCGTTGCCGCAGAAGATCGACCTCGACCTCGGCTGCCTGTGGGAGATGAGCGACGGTTCCAAGGGCGCGGTCCAGGCGCTGGGCAACCTGTACGGGGCGTTCAGTCAGCCGCCGTATGTCCGGCTGGACACCGACGACCGGTCCGGATCGGCGTCGGGTGAGACGTTGTTCATCAACATCGACCAGGCGCGCAACGTGCGCCGGTTGTTGATCTTCGTCTACATCTACGAGGGCATCCCGGCGTTTGACCAGGTCAACGGGGTGGTCACGCTGTTCCCGAACGCGGGTCTGCCGATCGAGGTGCGGCTGGACGAGCACGCTCGCGAGGCGCACACGTGTGCGGTCGCGGTGGTGGAGAACCACGGCGACGAGATCGTGGTCCGGCGCGAGGTGCGCTACGTGCACGGCTATCAGGCCGAGCTGGACCGGGAGTACGGGTGGGGGCTGCTGTGGGCACGCGGCTACAAGTGAGCACGCATCGCCGAGCCCGCTCGGCCGGGCCGTCCCCGGCCGTCGCCACGCGCGGCGGCGGCCGGGGACGGCGGATGGCTCAGCCCTGGAACTGCGGGCCCTGCGGCGGTGAGTCCAGCCGGCGCAGCTGCGGCGGGCCGCCCTGACCCTGCGGCGGGGTGCCCGGGTATTGCTGCTGGGGTGGCATGCCCATGCCCTGCGCAGGGGTGGTCCCGTGCGGCATGGGAGCGCCGTGCGAGGGCGTGTACGGCCCGGGCGGCTGCGGGACGCCGTGGGCCGGCGAGTACTGGCCCGGGGCGGGCAGCTGCGGGCCGCCCGGTGGCATGTGCATCACGCCCGGCGGGGTCTGGAAGGCCATTCCGTGGGCGGGTGTGCCGGGCGGCGGGCCGCCCATGGCGTGCGGGGCCTGCGGCGGGGTGCCGCCGAACGGGGGTGGCGGGACCGGTGCGCCGGCGGAGGGGGTCTGCGGGTAGCCGTGCGGCGGGCCGCCGATCGTGTGCGGGGCCGGCGGCGGCGGGATCATCGGGCCGTCGTGGCGCGGCGGAGGCGGCGGCAGCGGGGCGCCGCCGTACGGCGTGTTGCCGGAGATCGGCAGTACGCCCTGCGGCTGGGCCGGCTGCTGCGGCGTGGGCGGTGCGGGCAGCGTGCCTTGGCCGTACTGCGGCAGGACGGCGGTGGGAGCCGGTTCCTGGCGGGCGGGCGGCGCGGGCGGCCCGTCGCGGAACGCCGGGGGCGGCGGCGGGGCCGGCGCGGTGGGCGGGGACTGGTGCACCGGCGGTAGTGGCATCGGGGCGGGTGCGGGCGCCGGGGCGCTCGGTTCGTCGTCGACGCTGATGCCGTAATCGGTCGCCAGGCCCGCGAGACCGCTCGCGTAGCCCTGCCCGACCGCGCGGAACTTCCACTGGTCGGCCCGTCGGTAGATCTCGCCGAATACGAACGCCGTCTCGGTGGTGGCTCCGGCGATCGGGAAGTTGAGCAGCTCGCCGCCGCCGTCGGCGTCGTACAGTCGAAGGACGAGGCCGGGCACCGAGCCGATCGTGCCGCCGTCCGCGGACGCCGCCACGATCACGTGCTGCACGTCGTTGCCGAGCGCGGCGACATCCACCCGGACGCCGTCGGTGCAGCTGTTCGGGGCGATGTGCTTGCCCTCGTGGACGACCGTGCCGGACGGATGCCGGGGCTGGTTGTAGAAAACGAAGTCGTTGTCGTCGCGCACCTTGTTGTTCGCACCGAGCAGCAGGGCCGAGGCGTCCATGTCCGGAACACCGGCTCCCGGCCGCCATTCGAGGACCACGCGCACGGACCGGGCAGGGAGGGCCGTATTCGCTCCCTTGGACATCACCTGGGTCATGGGCCCATCCTGCCGTCCCGAAGGAGCTGCGCTCAACGTGGGGCGGGCTCGTGACGATTGTGTGAACACATGGTCCTATAACCGGATCGTACGCCTTCGATTTTGCTTTTCGGTTACCGTAGTCAGCGCCTGCCGGCGGCTCACCGGCTCGGCGCGAATGCGCCTTTTTCGAAGCACCAGGGCGCGTACGGGTTCCCGCCCCGACGCGCCTTTGCCACCACCGTCAGTCGAGGGGGATCAGATCACGATGCGGCATTTCGACTACCTGGACGATGCGGTCCGCGATCATCTGTTCCACCGCCCGCCGGAGACCTTCGACCGGGACAGCGACTCCGCCGTCCTGGCCGCGGCCCTCGGTGCGACGCTGTACAGCCCCGCGACGCGCGGCACGCTCGCGGCCGACATCGTCAAGCAGGCCGCCCGTGGCGTGACCTCGATGGTGTTGTGCCTGGAGGACTCGATCGACGACCGCGAGGTGGTCGGTGCCGAGCAGAATCTGGTCGAGCAACTGGCCGGGTTCGCCCGCACCGGCGTCGAGGGCCCGCTGCTGTTCATACGGGTCCGGCACCCCGAACAGATCACCGACCTGACCGAGCGGCTCGGCGAAGCCCTGGACGTGCTGTCCGGATTCGTGCTGCCCAAGTTCGAGCCGGACAGTGGCGCGCGCTACCTCAAGGCGCTGGATGAGGCGATCGCGCTCAGCGGACGCCGGCTGTACGCGATGCCGGTGCTGGAATCGCCCTCGATCGCCTACCTCGAACACCGGCGCGCGGTACTCGCCGAGCTTGCCGAGCTGGTCGCCGCGCACCGGGACAAGATCCTCGCCGTGCGGATCGGTGCCACCGACTTCCAGTCCGCGTACGCGCTGCGCCGCTCCCGCGACCTGACCGCGTACGACGTGCACCTGGTGGCCGGCCTGATCGGGGACATCGTCAACGTGTTCGGCCGCGCGGACGGTACCGGACACGTGATCAGCGGACCGGTGTGGGAGTACTTCCCGCAGGGCGAGCGACTGTTCAAGCCGCAGCTGCGCCGCACCCCGTTCGCCGAGGCCGAGGACCCGGACGAGGCGGTCGAGCTGCGCACCCGGCTGATCTCGGCGGACCTGGACGGGCTGATCCGTGAACTCGAGCTGGACAAGGCCAACGGTCTGCTCGGCAAGACCGCGATCCACCCCAGTCACGTGGCGGTGATCCACGCGATGTCGGTGGTCACCCACGAGGAGTACTGCGACGCCACCGACATCCTGGCCGAGAGCGCGGCGGGGGGCGGGGTGCTGCGCTCGGCGTACACGAACAAGATGAACGAGGTGAAGCCGCACCGGGCTTGGGCCCAGGCGATATTGCGACGGGCGCAGGCGTTCGGCGTAGCGGGCGAGGAGGTCACCTTCGTCGATCTGCTCGCGGCCGGCATGGAGTGCATCGGCATGCGGTGAAGGGCCGACGGGGCCGGGTGCCCCCGCGGCGGTGGGATGCGATCGGGTATCGAGGGAAGCGAGTTCGTGCGTTGAGTGAACATCGGATGGAAACCTGGTCGGGGAGTTGGGTCGCCGAGCGACTCGACGTGGCGCTCGCGGGGGACGGCCTCGACGCGCTGGTCGGGCTCGCACTGCGACGCAATCCGCGCCGGGCCCACCTGCTGGTGTCCACCGTGCTCGGCAAGCACATCCCGCAACTGCCCGCGGTCGTCCACGACGCGGGCCGCGAGTTGGGCGCGCGCGTGGCGAGCGTTGTGATCGGCGAGCCGACGCCGGTGGTGCTCGGCTACGCGGAGACCGCGACCGGCCTCGGGCACTGTGTGGCCGAGGCCCTGCCCGGGGCCACCTACCTGCACTCGACCCGCCGTCCGGTGGCCGGGGTCGCGCAGTTCGGTGCGTTCGAGGAGGAGCACTCGCACGCCACCTCGCATCTGATCCTGCCGCGCGATCCACAACTCCTGGCCGGTACCGGGCCCTTGGTGCTGGTGGACGACGAACTGTCGACCGGACTCACGGTCGCCAACACCATCCGGGAGCTGCACGCGGTGGCGCCGCGGGCGCACTACGTGATTGCGGCGCTGATCGATGTGCGCGGTCCGGCCGACCGGGCCGAGTTGGAGGTGTTCGCGGCCGAACTCGGCGCCCGGGTGGACCTGGTGAGCCTGGCCGCGGGCACCGTCGAGTTGCCCGAGGACGTGCTCGTGCGCGGCACCGCGCTGGTGGCCGAGCACGACGGCGGCCGGGCGACCGAGGACGGGACCGGCACGGTGCGCACCCTCGACCTGGACTGGCCCGCCGGGTTGCCCGACGGCGGCCGGCACGGGTTCACCCAGGCCGATCAGGACGCGCTGGAGCGGGCCTTGCCCGCGCTGGGCGCCGCGCTGGCCGCACAGGCGGTCGGCCGGCGGATCCTGGTGCTCGGCTTCGAGGAGCTGATGTACACGCCGCTGCGGCTGGCCCGGGCGCTCGCCGAACACGTGGCGGCGGACGTCGAAGTGCGCTACTCGACCACGACCCGCTCGCCGGTGCTCGCGGTCGACGATCCCGGCTACGCGATCCGCACCAGGTTGGAATTCCCGGCCCACGACGACCCGTCGGACGGTCCCGGTGCCCGCTACGCGTACAACGTGGCGGCCGGCACCGATTCCGCACGACGGTTCGACGAGGTGCTGATCGTCGTCGACTCGGTCGCCGACACCCCCGAACTGCACGCGCCCGGTGGGCTGCTGAACGTGCTGTCCCGGGTCACCGACCATGTCGGTCTGCTCGTTGTCCCCTCCTTCACCCCCGAGGTGCGCAGGTCATGAACCACCAGCCGAGCCCGCACGGGCACGACACCGGCAAGCTGCCGGACCCGCTGTACGGGCCCGCGTTCTCCTCCTACGCCGCCGACGAGGTCGCCTGGCTGCTCAAGGACCTGTCCGCGGTGGAGTTGGAGGCACCGCTCGAGGAGCGCGAGGAGGCGATCCAGCACGCGGGCGCGCACTACGCCGAGTCGCTGCCGATCGAGTACCAGCCCTCGCCCGAGTACCAGGCGCTGTTCCACGCCGCGTTGGACGCCTCCGCGGACCGGATCGCGCACGCGGTCGGCGTGGTCACCGAGACCATCCTGGCCGAACGCGGCCACGACGCGGTGCTGGTCTCGCTCGCCCGCGCCGGCACCCCGGTGGGTGTGCTGATGCGCCGCTGGGCCCGGCGTGCGCACGGCCTGACCCTGCCGCACTTCGCCGTGTCGATCGTGCGCGGACGGGGCATGGACACCACCGCGCTGCGCTGGCTGGGGCGCGAGTTCGACCCGTCGCGGGTCGTCTTCGTGGACGGCTGGACCGGCAAGGGCGCGATCACCCGGGAGTTGTCCGACGCGCTGGAGCTGACCGCCGAGACCACCGGCATGCGCTTCGACCCGGAACTGGCCGTGCTCGCCGACCCGGGCTCGTGCGTGCGCACCTACGGCACCCGGGACGACTTCCTGATCCCGTCCGCGTGCCTGAACTCGACGGTGTCCGGGCTGGTTTCGCGCACCGTGCTGCGGGACGACCTGATCGGCCCGGACGAGTTCCACGGCGCGAAGTTCTACGCCGAACTGGCCGACGCCGACGTTTCCGGCCTGTTCCTGGACGCGGTCGCCGCGCGGTTCGCCGCGGTGACCGAGGACGTCGCGCGCGATCAACCGGCACTGGCCGCGAGCGACCGATCGCCGACCTGGGAGGGGTGGCGCGCGGTCGAGCGGATCGGCGTCGAGTACGAGATCGACAACATCAACCTGATCAAGCCCGGCGTCGGGGAGACCACCCGGGTGCTGCTGCGCCGGGTCCCGTGGCAGATCCTGGCCCGCAAGGGCGTCGGCGCGGAGTTGGACCACGTGCGAATGCTCGCCGCGCAGCGCGGGGTGCCGGTGGTCGACGTGGACGACCTGCCGTACTCGTGCGTCGGTCTGGTCAAACCGGGCTTTCGCCGGGAAGGGAGCGACGCGTGAGTGTCGTGGTGGCCAGTGACCTGGATCGCACCCTCGTCTACTCCAGGGCCGCCGCCCGATTGGGCCTGGCGGCGACGGACCCGACGCCCGAGCTGGTGTGCGTGGAGGAGTACGACGGCGGGCCGATGTCGTTCGTCACGCGGGACGCCGTCGCGTTGCTCGCCGAACTGGCCGAGCGGACCACTTTCGTGCCCACCACCACGCGCACCCGTGAGCAGTACGGCCGGATCGTACTGCCGGGTCGGGCACCGGAGTTCGCGATCTGCGCGAACGGCGGCCACCTGCTCGTGAACGGCGAGAGCGACCCGGACTGGCATGCGCAAGTGCACAAGGGCCTGGCCGAGAACGCCGCTCCGCTGCCGGAGGTGGTGGCCCATCTGGAACGGGTCGCCCGTCCCGAGTGGACCCACAAACTCCGGGTGGCCGAGGACCTGTTCACCTACCTGGTGGTGGAACGGGCCGAGCTGCCGTCCGAATTCGTGCCCGAGACGACCGCGTGGGCGGCCGAGCGCGGCTACGGCGTCTCGCTCCAGGGTCGCAAGCTCTATTTCGTTCCGGAGGCGCTGACCAAGGGCGACGCGGTGCGCGAGGTGGCTCGGCGGGCGGGCGCCGCAGCGGTGTTCGCGGCGGGCGACTCGCTCCTGGACATCGAACTCCTGCGTGCGGCGGATGCCGGGGTGCGGCCGGGGCACGGCGAACTGGCCGAGACGAACTGGTCGGCGCCGCACGTCGAGGCGCTGACCGCCCAGGGTGTGTCGGCGGGGGAGCGGATCGCGGCCTGGCTGCTGGAGCGGAGCCGCCTGCCGGTCGAGTGACTGGGCGATCCCGGCGCCGGGATGGAGCGGGCGAGCCGCCGTGGTTGCCGGCCGGGCCGGATCCGGCGGCGAACGCCCTGGTCGCCGGCGTCCCGGCGCGGGTGGGTCCGGTGGTGCGTCGGGTGCCGGCTCGGGAAGTGCTTCGGGAGGCTTCGGGCAGCCCGGAAAGCCGACATCCGCACCGTGAGCGGGACGCGGTGCGGATGTAAACCTGACGCCGGGGGGCCGGCTGTGCCCGACCGTGGCGCTGCGCGGGCTCGGGCGGTGTGCGGTGCCGGCGCGGTGGTCGGAGCCGGGTCCGGACCCGGGCCGGGCCCGGGCTCAGACGCAGGCGCCGCGCACGGTCAGTAGTTCGGCCCGGGCGTGCAACTGCCGCCCGCACTCCATGTCGAAGGTCAGCTCGAAGCCGTCGCGCGCCGCCCGCACCCGGGTCAGTGCCACCTCGGTGAATCGGTCGAGCGCGCCGCACAACTCGTGCATGACCAACCCGGTCGAGGACAGGCCGAGCACCGTGCCGTCGCCCAGGGTCACCAGGTCGCAGCCGCGGTTGCCGGCCGCCGCCTGGGCATCGGTCACCCGCAGCGGGCCGCGGCCGAGCGAGTGCAGCCAGGTGACTGCCTGGCGATGCAGCACCGCGCGCTCCTCCTCGTACGCCAGGACCATCATGCGGTGCATGTCGGTCATGTCGTTCGTGTGCAGCGGCAGTGCGGGGGCGGTCCCCGGGGCGCGGCGCAACGCGCGCAGACTCGGCAGCGCGAGCACGAGGAGAAGGGCGAGCAGGAGTATCAAGAGCACGGACATGTGCGACTTCCCGGTGTCGGCAAGTGGTCGACGGCGCGGCGCACGGGGTTTCGGACCCATGAACCGGGACCAAGGTCCCGAAGTCGGCCGGTCCGACGACTTTAAACCTTAAATTTCGGGAAGGTGGCCGAAGGTGCCGATTCTTTACCCGACTGGTCGAACATGGCGACGATTCCACTACACTGAGTTGCGTAAAGTGCGTTTAATACGAAAAATGTCGCTTTTCTTGTTTCGAATAGTGACGCACCGTGATGTCAGTGCGGTCCGGGGCCGGCCCGGTCCTCGCGGATGACCTGCACGGTGGCCGCGACCTCGGCCCGGATGGCGCGGGTCTCGCTGAGGAAGCGCCACCAGTCCGGTCGCGGGTTCTCCGGTTCGGCGACGATCGCCTCCAGACGAAAGACCAGCGCGTCCAGCCGGCGGGCGTAGCGCTCCTCGGCGTTGGCGCGGCCTCCGAGCGCGAGCCGCTGGGCGTCGCGCAGCGCGAATCGCGTGCGCTCCAACTCGGCCTCGGGGTCGCGGGCCACCTCCTCCAGCGCACGCAGGCGGTCGTTGACCGAGGCCATCGCCTCGTCGGCGTCCTTGAGGGTGGCTCGTGCGGTGGCCAGGCGGCTGACCGCGTCGGCGTACTCGCCGCGTCCGGCCGCGGCGCCGGCCTCCTCCAGGCGGGCGTGCGCGACACCCAGCGACTGGCGGGCCTTGGCCGGGACCTGCTCCAGATCGGTCCAACAGGACTGGACGTAGTCGCGGCGCAGGCGGTGCAGGGCGGGTTCGACGCCGACCAGCCGGGACTCCAGGGCCTGGGCGCGGGTGCGCAGCGAGGACAGCCGATTGGTCACCTCCTCGCGCTGTCTGGGCAGCCGTTCGGCCTCGGCGCGCAATTCGCCGGCCGAGGTCTCGATTCGGCGCGCGATCTCCAGCGTGCCCGGAATACCGAGCGCGGCCGGGCCTCGGTCCAGCTCGGCCAGATCGATCCGGATCGCGGCCAGGCGGGCGGTGAGGCCGCTCGTGCCCAGGCCGGCCCGCTCGGTGTCGGCGACCGCCTCGGCGGCTTCGGCGGCGGCCCGGCGGGCCCGATCCACAGCCGGCGGCAACTGCCCGAGCGCTTGCTCGGCATCGACGAGCAGCGGGCCGAGCGAGGTGCCGAACCGGTCCAGGTCCTGGCGGACCGCGTCCAGCTTGCGGGCGGTCTCGGTCAAGTCCCGACGGGCCGCCTCGTATTCGTCGGTCTCCAGTTCGACGTCCAGCGGATACCGGTCCATCAGCGCGATGTATGCCGCGCTCGCCTCGTCGATCCGCAGGCTGACCGCGGCGAAGCTGCGCAGTGCGTCCTCGGTGCCGCGCGCGCCGCGGACGGCCCGGACCGTCTCCAGCGAGAGCATCATGTCCCGCTGCGCGGTGTCGAGCTGGAGGAATGCCTCGCCCGCCGCCTCCCGGGCGGCCAGCGCCGCCGAGCGGGCGGCGTCCTTGCGCCGACGCCACGGGCGCGTCTCGCCGCCGGCGAACGCGGTCGGGAGCAGGGCCAAGAGCAGCGGCGCGAGCGTGATCGACAGCGGAAGGCCGACCCCGAGGGACCGTCGTGCGGATCCGACCACCACGCCTGCTCCCGTCACCGTGCGAACCGTGCCCACTCCATCCTGCCCATCCTTCCAGGTGCAGTCCGATGGAGGTCCACCAAGTGTCCGTGTGGGGCGAGCCCGACCGGGCGGATGGGCTGCGGTGGGTTCGGATATTGCGATGTATTTGCGTGCGCGAGCCTGTGCGGTCACCGCGTGTGATCACCCGTGTTCGCGGTCAACCACCGGCGACAGCCGAGGACGAATCGAGTACCGTCCGTCCTTTTCCGGCCATCGGCGCGGCGTACTCGCCGCCACGCTCGTCGGCGCGGTACGGCGTGGCGTGCCGCTCGCGGGCGGCGCGGATTCGGCGCAGTGGGCGTAAGGGCGACTGCGGCATCCGGGTCGAGGACGGCCGGGCCACGCGCTTCACCCTGCGGTATTTGGCCGGGGGTGCGCTGTGCAAGGACCTCGCGCCGGCCGGCGCCGGCCGCGCCGGCGGGCGTCGTGGAGCGCAGGCTCGCGTCGACGGGTGCGGGGCTGTCGGCGGTCGGCCACGATCCGCCGTTGTTGCGGTGCCGGTGCGATCGGGTGGTGGAGTATCCGGGCTGAACCCGGGCGCGCCGGTCCGGGCCCGGGCCGCATTTCACGGCCGGGCCCGGCGGCGCGGTGTGTCGCGTTCGACTGCCGGGCGGGTGGTGTGCCGCGTTCGGTCGCCTGGCCGGCGGTGTTCGGTCAGAACTTCACGTCGGAGCACGAGTAGAACGCGTTTTCGGTGTCCGCGACGTCCCAGACCGCGAAGATCAGCGCCTGGCCGGTGCGGCCGGCCGGGAGGGTGCACGTGTGCACGGTGTGTGCGGCGGGCAGGGCGCCGCCGTACGGGACGGTCAAAAACGGCGTGCTCTCGATCTGCGCGCGGCTGATCGGCTGGGTGGGATTCCAGCTCGGCTTGGTGATGTAGTAGCGGAACGTGCTGGTCGAGTGCCGGGCCTCGATCTCCCAGGTGAAGCTGAACGAGGCGCCCGAGGTGAGTGCGGTGGTCGGCCAGGTGCCGTTCCGCGGGTCGTCGAGCGGGGCCCACCGGCCGTCCGCGCCGGCGCACAACTTCCCGTCGGTGCGACCTGCGCGAGTCGCGTGCCTTCGTTACCGGGAGCGCCCGTTCACGGTAGGAGGGTCGCTTCGAGGCGGTCAATGGTCTGGACCAGCGTCGGCACAATCTGGCGAACGCGAGGTGGGCCGACGGGCGTTGCCCGGCTCGGGTCGCCGGTCCGGCGGCCGACGACGGCGATCGCGGCCGCAGGTGCCCGAGCCGCGTCCTCAGCCGAGCGGTTCCGGGATCGGCACGGCCACGCCGGACACCCGCACTCGCGAGTCGTCGGCGCGCAGGTCGACGGTCAGCACGCCGGGGCGGCCCAGGTCCCCGCCCTGGTGCAGCGTGAGTGTGGCGGGCGGACGGACGAGGCCCAGGGACCGCAGGTAGTGGCCGAGGGCGGCGGCCGCGGCGCCGGTGGCCGGGTCTTCGACGACGCCGCCGATCGGGAACGGGTCGCGGACGTGGAAGGTGTCCGCGGACTCACGCCACACCAGTTGCAGGGTGGTCAGGTCGCGGGCGCGCATGAACTCCGCCAGACCGTCGAAGTCGTAGTGCAGCTCGGCCAGTCGGGCCCGGGTGCCGGCGGCCAGGATCAGGTGGTGGGCGCCCGCGTAGGCGTAGCTCGGCGGGATGGCCGGGTCGAGGTCGCCGGCGGCCCAGCCGAGCAGGGCCAGTGCCCGGGCGACATCGGCGGCCGGGACCTCGCCGTGGTGGGGCTCGACGCTGGTCAGCGTGGCGCGGAGACTGCCGTCGGCGGCGGCGACCACGTCGACCGGGACGATGCCGGCACGGGTGGCGAAGACGAGTTCGCCGGGGCCGATCCGTTCGGCGACCGCGACCGCCGCCGCGACGGTGGCATGGCCACAGAAGGAGACCTCGGCCAGCGGGCTGAAGTAGCGCACGTCGAAGGCCCGGGCCGCCGCAGCGTCCTCGCCGGTACCGGATCGGGTGAGGAACGCGGTTTCGGAGTAGCCGAGTTCGGCAGCGATCGCGAGCATCGCCGCATCGCCGAGTCCGTCTGCGGCCAGGACGACGCCGGCGGGGTTGCCGCCGGTCGGGTCGCTGGAGAAGGCGGTGTAGCGCAGTGGCGTTCCGGCGTCCGGCGTCCTCGGATCGAGTGGTGTCGTCATGTCGAGGCGCAACGCTTTTCGGCAGTGGGGGATTCCTGGGCGGTCCGGGTTCGGATGCCGGCCGCCAGGCGCCGGAAGTCGCGCATCAGGACGGGCGGGGTGGGCCCGGACAGTTCCAGCTGGGTGAGCGGGACGGCGGCGGTGCCGGTGGACGGGACCATGTGCGCCGCCGCGCCGGTGCCGCCCACCCAGCCGTAGCGGCCGGGGACGTTCCACGCGTTGACGGCCGCGACGTCGACCGAGCCGCCGAAGCCCCAGCCCTGGCCCTCAAGGAAGAGGTGGGCCGCGTCTCGTTGGCGCGCGCGTGAGCGACGCGATGCGAAAGGTGGTGTCCCGGGCCATCGGGACGGTGCCGGCGGCGTCGAGCGAGCCGACCGCCCGTACCGCCACCCGGTCGTGGCGCGCGACGAGGGCCACCGCTCCCGGTACCGGTCCGGTCTCGACGTGGGACTTCAGGAGCTCGTGCAGGCTGCTTGCCGGGTCGGTCATCGGGCCACCCTCTCGTGCGTACGCGCGGTCGAGCGTCCGGTAGGGAGACCCCCACGTGCCGCGGAATCATCGGTCCGGGTCTGCCCGGCACGGCTTCTTCGTGCGGACGCCAGAATATGAGCCGCACTTGATGTTCCGGGCACATTCGCGTGACGGCCCGGGGGGTTCGACGCGTTCTATCTAGTGGGTACACGCGCGACGCTGGTCGGGGTCGGGGAGACGTCGGCCGGGTCAGGCATCGTGCCCGGTGGGAACGGCCCGGTCAGTCGACGTGTGAGTGATCCTCGGGGCACCTGCCGGCACGGCCTCCGGGTGGGAGTACGACACTTGGTCGAACGGACGTCGAGGAGACAGCAGGCCGATGGGATCCCCGGGATCTGAGGAGCAGGAACTGGCGGCCGCGATGCGGACGGCGGCGTCGGAGGTGGTGCTGCCGGCCGGGTTGGTCGCGGGGGGAATCACCCGGGGCCGGCAGATGCGGCGGGCCCGTCGGATTCGCATGGGCGCCTCGGTCGTGGCGGTGTTGGCCGTGGCGGGCACCGGTCTGGTGGTGGCGAGCGGGACGGAGCGGGCGCCGAGGAGTCGGGAGGCCTCGGGGGCGGCGGCGGTGGTCGTCGACTCGACCCTGCCGAGTACGAGTCCCGGGCCGGAAGCCGGGGGGACCCGGGCCGGGAAGGAACCGGTCTCGGCCCAGGCGATCGCCCTGATACTGCTGCAGATTCAATGGACGGACGGCAAACAGGTGGAGCCCAAGGGGGCCTCGCTCCCACTGAATCCGGGCGATGCC
Source organism: Embleya sp. NPDC005575 (assembly GCF_040605455.1). Lineage (NCBI taxonomy): Bacteria > Bacillati > Actinomycetota > Actinomycetes > Kitasatosporales > Streptomycetaceae > Embleya > Embleya sp. NPDC005575. Next base: position 14,960 of record NZ_JBEXCV010000054.1, read on the forward strand.
ACGAACCCGGTGGGCGCTTCCGCCTCCATCCTGCTCAACAACGTCAACGGATTCACCCGCCTGACGGTGCAGGTGATGTCGAGTACACCGAAGTCTTTCGCGTCCGACTGCTCGGAGGCCACCAAGGCCGGCGGCATCTGTCGGCCCTTCGCCGAGCCGGACGGCACGCGTGGATACATCGCGGAGTACATCTCGGGCGGTGGCTCGACGGTCGGGGGGAGCGGGCAATCGGGGGCGGTTCCGCCGGGTGCGTTGGTCCGGTCTGTGCGATTGACGCGCCCGGACGGAGTGGAGATCTCGGTGACGGCGGCGGCCGAGCGCGCGCCCGCAGGTGTCGTGGGGGCCACGATGCCGCTTGCGATGGATCGGCTCAAGGAAACCGCCCTGTCGACCGTGTGGCAGCTCTGGGTGGACCCGGAGGTCAATCGGATCGCGCGGGGGAAGGTGGTCGGTTTCGAGGACCAGGCCGGCAAACCGCCCCACACGGCATCCCGGGCGCCGCTGACCTCGTTCCCGCCCGTGAGTCCGCCGAGCCGTCCGGCTCCGACGCCCTAGTCGTATTCACCCCTGAGGTTCACCCTTGAGGTTTCACCCTTGAGGTCGGCGCGCCGTGTCGGACCGATGACGCGGCTGCGCCGCCCCCGGGGAGGGAGCGGCGCAGCCGGGTGGGTCGAGCGCTCGCGGTGGGTCGGTCAGGTCAAACGCTTGCAGAGGAGGGCGTCGGGGGTCTTGGCCGAGCCGACCCGGCCGGTGTAGGCGACGCCGGCCGCGTATTCGTCGGCGTTGCACTGGCCCTTGTACGTGCCGGAGGCGAACTCGCCGCCGGGGTTGCCGGTCGGCCGGTTGTCGCTCCGGTCGAACCACAGGGTGCGGGCCTGGGTGCCGAGCGCCGTGGTGGGTTGAGTGCACAGGATCGCGGAGACGGCCGCGCCGCGCACGCTGTAGCCGGTGATCATCCGGCCGGTGGGGCATTCGAGCTTGGTGTAGCCCGTGGCCCAGTCGTTCTGCACGTACGACTGGTCGCGAACCACCGTGTAGCCGGCGCCGATCGCGGACAGGTCCGGGCCGCCGGTGGTGGTGCACAGCCCGCGGTTGCCGGTGTGCGACAGGCCGATGATGCGCTCGCCGTCGGGGCAGACGGCCTTGCGGGCGCCGGAGTCCCAGTCCGGTTGAATCCGCATCCGCAGCGACGGTTGGGCGTCGGTGCTGTCCAGGTTCAGCATGTTCCAGCGTGCCGACCCGGGGATGGGGCCGGTACGGCCGGCGGCGCCGATCAGCTTGGTCCAGGCGGTGGCGCGCCAGTCGGTCGGGTCGTCCGCGATGCCGCTGCGGGCGCCGGTCGGGTCGAAGCGGAGCAGGGCCCACGAGTCGCCTTGGCCGTTGCCCTTCCAGCCGACCAGCGGCCAGTAGGCGAAGTCCAGGTCGCGGGCGACCAGGTAGTCGGTGAAGTTGGTGAACCAGGCGCGGGCGACCGGGTCGGTCTCCTCCGCGCCGGTGCCGAACTCGCTGATCCACACCGGAGCGGTGTGGTGCTGCCCGTCGGTGGTCACGAACTGCGCCGATCGGTCGATCTCGGCGAACAGTTGATCACGCGTCAGGTCCTGGTAGCGGGCGTCGTGGGTTTCGCCCACGCCGTACGCGCCGCTGTGGTTGGGGCCGGTGTACCCGTAGAAGTGGGCCGAGTAGACCAGCTTGTTCGGGTTGACCAGCGTGTGTGACAGGGTGCGGACCGGAGTCAGCGTGGGGCGGCCGTGCGGCAGGCCGTCGACCGGGATCCCGGTCCAGTTGATGCCCTCGACGATGATCAACAGGTCCGGGTTGGCCTCGGTCAGGATCCGGTTGCCCGCCTCCAGCGACGCGGCTTGCCAGTCCTTGTCGTTGCCCCAGCCCCAGTTGGGGTCGTCGGTGATGTTGCGACGGACCTCGTTGTACAGATCGGCGCCGACCACGCGCTTGTTGGTCTTGTAGCGGTTGGCCATGGTGATCCAGTCGGCCACCCAGTCGGCGGTGCCGCGCGAGGTGTTCCAGCGTTCGTTGCCGTCCACGCCGCAGCACCAACGGGTTGTGCCGGTGTGGTTGTTCAACACCACCGCGAAGCCGTCGGCGGTCAACGCGGCGACCACCGCGTCGAACACCTGGAGCGGGGTCTTGCCGCGCAGTTGCGGGTTGGCGGCGACGGCCGCGTCGGGGACGGTCGTGCTCGCGTGCACCATCTCGTTCGAGAAGGGCAGTCGGATGCTGTTGATCCCGACCGCGTGGAAGCCCGCCAGGATCGTCGGCAGGCTTGCCCGATCCAGGCCCAGCGGCATGCCGTTCGCGTTCTCTCCGCTGTGGTGGTTGGCGGCGTTGCCGATGTCACCGGAACCGTTCCAGGTTCCCTGTGCGCCGGCCCAGTTGGCCGAACGCAGCTTGAACCGATCGCCGTTCGCGTCGACGATCCAGCGGCCGCTCGCGGACAGGGGGGCTGTCCAGGACGCGGCGAGGGCGGACGCCTGCGGGGTCGTCGGCGGGGTTGCCTGTGCGGCGGGGGTGGCGGCGCCGGCCGGTGGGCCGATCAGGAGGCCGGCGGCGACGGCGGTGAGGGCGAGGGCGGAGCGGGTGAGGAGTCGGTGCCTGGTGCGGGGGAGACCGGGGGCCTCCGGGGTGCGTCGGTGCCTGGTGCGTTGCATCGGTACCTGCCTCGGTTGAGGGTTGAGGGATCTGCATGCGGTGCGGCGGTACGACTGGTGCGGTTCGTGCGGTTCGTGCGGCCGGGGGTTTGGGGGCGACGCCTATTCGGGTGCCGGCTCGGGCTCGGTCTCGGGCGGCAGTGATCCGAGGACTGCCACGTCGCGCGGGGCTAGGGTGACCCGGCGGGTGATCGCTCGATCCTTGGTGAGCAAGTCCCGGCGGACGTCGGGGAGATCGATTTCGTGGGTCGCGTCCGTGTGGTTGAGCACAACGAGCACGTCGTACCCGTCGCCGGCACGGATGGATGCCTGGACGCCGCGCGGCAGCACCGGCAACACCGGCTCGACGCCCGCGTCCGCGCAGGCCCGGGCGATCAGGCCGCGCATGGTCGCGGCGTCCGGGCGAGTCGCGATGTAGCGCGCGATGCCCGCCCCGTGGGTGTGAACGGTCGCGGCGGGGCGGCCGGCCCACTCGGCGCCGGCGAATTCCAGCTCGACCCGTGCGCCCTTGAGTGTGACGTCCTCGCGCCACAGGTCGCCGGTGCCCGTCGGCAGCACGTCGCCCGACTCGGCCACTCCCCGTACCGGGAACGCCGTGCCGGCGTCGGCCGGCCAGAACTCCTCCACCGACACACCCAGCGCCTCGCGCAGTGGACCCGGGTATCCGCCCAGATGCACCCGGTCGTAGTCGTCGACGATTCCGCTGAAGAACGACACGACCAGCGATCCGCCGTTCGCGACGAAGCGGGAGAGTTTGTCGCCGTGTTCGGCGGACAGCAGGTACAGGCTCGGCACGATCACCAGGCGGTAGTCGGAAAGATCGACTCCCGGATGCACCACGTCCACGCCGACGCCCAGGTCGAACAGCGGTGCGTAGTGGTCGAGTGCGCGGTCCAGGTGCCGGACCGCGTCGGAGGGATGCGAGTCGAGTTCGAGGGCCCACCAGCTGTGCCAGTCGGTGAGCAGGGCGACCCGATTGCGGATGCGGGTGCCGACCAGCTCTGGGACGCGGGACAACTCGGCGCCCAGATCCACCACTTCCCGGAACACTCGGGTCTCCGGACCGGCGTGCGGCACCATGCCGGAGTGGAACTTCTCGGCGCCGCCCCGGGATTGCCGCCACTGGAAGTACATGATCGCGTCCGCGCCCTGGGCGACTGCCTGCCAGCTCCACAGCCGCATCCGCCCGGGCGACTTGGCGGCGTTGCGGGCCCGCCAGTTGACCGCGGACGGCGCCTGCTCGGTGAGCAGCCACGGTTCGCCGCCGCCCGCGCAGCGGATCACGTCGTAGCTCATCGCCGCGCCGACGTGCGCCTGCTCCCAGTTCGGGTCGGGGTAGCTGTCCAGGGACAGGACGTCCATGGCCGGCGCCCAGTCGTACATGTCCACGCTCTTGAGCCCGGCCAGGAAGTTCGTGGTGACCGGCACGTCGGGGGTGATCCGGCGCAGGATTGCGGTCTCCGCGGCGAAGCAGGCGAGCAGCGCGTCGTTGCCGAACCGTTTGAAGTCGAGTTGTTGGGAGGGGTTCGGGTAGGTCGGCGCCGTACGCGGCGGCAACACCTGCTCGAAGGAGGCATAGCGCTGCGACCAGAAGTCGGTGGACCACGCCTCGTTGAGGGCGTCCACGCTCTTGTAGCGCTCGCTCAGCCAGCGCCGGAAGTCGGCGGCCGATGTGTCGCAGAAGCATTCCGCGACATGGCACCCGTATTCGTTGCCGACGTGCCAGAGCCCGAGCGCCGGGTGATCCCGGTAGTGCGTGGCGACCGCCTCGACCAGGCGTGCGGCGCGGTCGCGGAAGATCGGCGAGGACGGGCAGAAGTGTTGCCGGCCGCCGGGGGACAGGACCGTGCCGTCGGCGGTCACCGGCAGCACCTCGGGATGCTCGGTGACCAGCCACGGCGGCGGTGCGGCGGTCATCGTGGCGAGGTCGGCGGTGATCCCGTGCGCGGCCAGGTCGTCCATCACCCGGTCGAAGTAACCGAAGTCGTAGGCATCGCGGGCAGGTTCGACCCGCGCCCAGGCGAAGATCGCGAGGTTGACCACGGTGACCCCGGCCCGGGCCATCAGCGCCAGGTCCTCGGCGCGAGTGGCGTCGGGCCACTGGTCCGGGTTGTAGTCGGCGCCGAAGCCGATCCCGCCGAGGCGGGCGCGTAGGGCGGCCATCCGGCCGGCGGGGTTGTGTGTGGTGTCGTTCATCGGTGCGTTGTGGAGCGCCGGAGCCGAAGGCCGTTCGGTCGGGCGCCACTTCTCCTTCGGGATCACTTCGGGGCCGCTGAGGACGAGTGGGTGCGCGGGCGAGCAGGGTTCGTACGGGTGGCGAATCGGGGCGGGTGCGCCGGTCTTCGGTGAGTGCGGGCAGGTGGGGACCGCCCTGCCGGGGGCGAGCGCTGTGGGGCTTTGACGCGCGGGGCCTGTGTGGTGCGCGGCTGTGTCGTGAGCGTGTTGAGGCGAGCACGTGGTGAGGCGTGCACAGGTGTGAGGCAGGCGCGTGATGAGGCGTGCGTGTTGTCGGGGGAACGGGGCGGCCGGGGCGCCGCGGTGACGGCTCGTCAGGGGGCGGGCGGCGCCGAGGTGCTGTCCCGGACGATCAGGGTCGGGGCGACCGGGGTGGCGCCGTGGACGGTGCCGTGACCGGAGCGGAACTGGTCGAGCAGCAGCGCCACGCACTGCCGGCCGACCTCCTCGAAGTCCTGGTGGATGGTGGTGAGCGAGGGCAGGAACCAGGCCGATTCGGCGAGATCGTCGAAGCCCACCACACTGACCTCGTCCGGCACCGAGCGACCGGCCTCGTGCAACGCGCGCACCACGCCCAGCGCCATCTGGTCGTTGCCCGCGAAGATCGCCGAGACCTCCGAATTCGCGGCCAGTTCGAGGCCGGCGGCGTAGCCGCTGGCGGCGCTCCAGTCGCCGTACAGCAGCGGTGGGACGGGTGCCCCGGCCGCCTTGAGCGTGCGATGCCAGGACTCGGCGCGCCGTCGGGCGGCATAGGAGTCCTGTGGGCCACAGACGTGCCACACGGTGCGGTGGCCCAGGTCGAGCAGGTGCGTGGTGGCCAGTCGGGCGCCCTCGGCCTGATTGGTGTCCACGCCGGGATGCCGGCGGCTCTCCTCGCCGTCGACCACCACCACCGGCAGACCGGACGGCAGCCGTAGCGCGGGGGTGTCCAGGATCTGTGCCTCGATCAGGATGATTCCGTCCACGGCCTGCATGGTGAGTCGATCGAAGGCGTCGCGCACGGCGCTTTCGGTCTGTGCCCGCACGCTCACCACGTTCACCGAGTACTCGGCGTCCTGCGCGGCGGCGACGATGGCCTCCAGCGTGCGGGCGTTGCCGTACGCGTTCAGGCCGAAGCTGATCACGCCGAGCATCCGGAACTTGCCGGTGGCCAGAGCCCGCGCCGCCGTGTTCGGCCGATAGCCGAGCATCTGCATCGCGGCGAGCACACGTTCGCGAGTCGCCTCGTCCACGTTGCTGCGGTTGTTGGCGACGCGCGAGACGGTCTGGCTGGAGACGCCCGCCATCTCGGCGACATCGGCCATGGACGGAGGCCGGGTACGCGCTTCGAACGGCCCGCCCGATCCCGGCTTCGCCACCTCTCCGTCCTTCGCCATGCCCCGATCCTTTCACTCACGGCATCCGCTCCGGGCGGCGGATGCGCTCATGTTCGCGCAAACATGACGCAGGGTCAACAGCGTGTCGCGACCAACTCCGAAGAACCGTCAAAAGCCATATTTACGCGGGAAACTTCCCGCAGGGATGGCTATTGACAGGTCGTCAGCCTGACGGAACACTCTCGAAACGCGCCGCGATGTTGGCGCAAACATTCGGTGCGGGAGGCGACCCTGCGACCGCTGTCCCCGAAATCCCCCGAGCGTCCCGGAGGACCTTCCGTGAGAGTCGACCCGGTCCCGTGCCGCCGCCGGGGCACGCGGTGAAGCGCGGCGCCCTGCGGCGCAACCTCACCGGCCACGCCTTCTTCTTCCCGTTCCTGGTGGTCTTCGTCATCGGCGTCGCGGCACCGCTCGCCTACGCGTTCCGGCTCAGCCTGTACGAGGACCGGATGATCGGGGGCACGGTCTTCGTCGGCTTCGACAACTACTCGAAGGCGCTGAGCGACCACCTGTTTTCCGCCGGACTGGTCCGGGTCGCGCTGTTCTTCGCGATCCAGGTACCGCTGATGCTGACCCTGTCGCTGCTCGCCGCGCTGGCCATCGACAGCGGCCGGTTGCGCGGCGCGGGCCTGTTCCGGGTCGGCATCTTCGTTCCCTATGCGGTGCCCGGCGTGGTCGCGGCGCTGATGTGGGGCTACATGTACGGCAACCGGTTCGGTCTGTCCGCCGAGTTGGGCGACCTGCTCGGCACCGACCTGCCCGATCTGCTGAGCCCGGACTGGATGCTCGCGTCCATCGGCAACGTGGTGACCTGGTCCTACGTGGGCTACAACATGATGATCCTGTACGCGGCACTGCGGGCGATCCCGGAAGAGCTCTACGAGGCAGCCGAGATGGACGGCGCGGGCGCGTTCCGTACCGCGTGGAGCATCAAACTCCCGGCGCTGAAACCGGCGTTGCTGCTCGCCACCACGTTCTCGGTGATCGGCAGTTTCCAACTCTTCAACGAGCCGAGCATCCTGTCCGCGCTCGCCCCGGCGTCGGTGCCGACCAACTACACCCCGAACCTGTACGCGTACAACCTCGCCTTCAACGGACGCCAGTTCAACTACTCGGCCGCCATCGCGGTGGTTCTCGGTGTGGTGACCGTGTTCGTCGCGTATCTGGTCCAGCTGGCCACCGCCCGACGGGAGCGCATGCAGTGAGCACCTCCATCCTGCCGGATCGCCCGAGCGCGGCCGGCGACGCGTCCACCCGGTTCTTCCGCCCGCGTGGTCGACGGCCGCACCGTGGGCGCAGCGGGACCGGCAAGAGCGGCGGCCGTCGCGATCGCAAGAGCACGGCGCTGACCGTCGCGATGGCGCTGATGCTCGGCTATACGCTGCTACCCCTGGTCTGGCTGATGTTCGGCGCGACCAAGTCCAACGAGGGCCTGCTCTCGTCGCGCGGATTGTGGTTCGCCGACGACTTCAACCTCTTCGACAACATCCACGACGTCTTCACCTACGAAGACGGCATCTATCTCCGCTGGTTCGCGAACAACCTGCTGTACTCGGTGGTCGGTGCGGGCGGCGCCGCGATGATCGCCACACTCGGCGGCTACGCGCTGGCCAAGTTCGAATTCGCCGGGCGCAGGCTGATGTTCGCGCTGGTACTGGGCGCGATCTCGATTCCGGGTACGGCGCTGGCGGTGCCGACGTATCTGCTGTTCAGCGACGTGGGCATCGTGGACACCCCGTGGGCCGTCATCCTGCCGTCCCTGGCCAGCCCGTTCGGGCTCTACCTGATGCGGGTGTATGCGGCGGACGCGGTGCCGGACGCGATGCTGGAGGCGGCCCGGATGGACGGCGCGGGCGAGTTGCGGATCTTCTTCACCATCTCGCTGCGCCTGCTCGCACCCGGCTTCGTCACGGTGCTGCTGTTCGCGCTGGTGGCGACCTGGAACAACTACTTCCTGCCGTTGATCGTGCTCAACGACCCGAACTGGTTCCCGCTGACCGTCGGCCTCAATCGGTGGAACGGGCAGGCCAACGGCGGCAGCGTGGCCGGCAGTACGGCGATCTATCCGATCCTGCTGACCGGCAGCCTGCTGGCGATCGTGCCGCTGATCGTGGCGTTCTTGTTCCTGCAGCGGTTCTGGCAGTCGGGCCTTTCGGCGGGTGGGGTCAAGCAGTAGCGCGGCCCGGGCGGGCCCGCGGGCTCGGTCCGGTGGCTCGGTCTGCGGGCATGGGCCGTGAGTGCGGCCCGGCGGCGGTTCGTGCTCCCACCGCTCCTCCGGTGGTTCGTCGCACGGCTCCTGCCACGGCTCCTGTTTACGGCTCGTGCTCACGGCAGTGCCTTCGCCTTCCGCGGCGTTGCTTCGTTTCTCCGTCGCGGTGCTTCGTCCTACCGCAGGAGCGCTTTCCCGCTCCGCAGTCGGGCTTGCTTTCTCCTTCGTATCTCGCATGCCTCTTTCGCACGTCCCCGAGTTCGCGAATCCCCTTTGGAGTGGCTACACATGAACGCAAAATCGTCGATTGCGGGTCGTCTCGGCTCGCGTCGGTCGACCTCGATGACCGCCGCGGTCACCGTCGCGGCGCTCGCCCTGTCGCTCGCCGCGTGCGGGTCGGACTCCAAGTCCGACGACGACAAGGGCGGCAAGCAGGCCGACCCGGCGGCGGTCGCGGGGGCTCTCGACCAGCCCGCCGAGATCACCTTCTGGAGTTGGGTGCCCAACATCGACAAGACGGTGGCGCTCTTCGAGAAGAAGTACCCGAAGGTGCACGTCAAGTTGGTCAACGTGGGCCAATCGAAGGACGAGTACACGAAGTTGCAGGCCGCGCTCAAGGCCGGCAGCGGCGCCCCGGACGTGGCACAGATCGAGTACTACGCACTGCCACAGTTCGCGATCACCAAGCAGCTGGTCAACCTCGCCGACTTCGGCACCGCCTCGCTGCGGGACAAGTTCGCCTCGTCCGCCTGGTCGCAGGTCAATGTGGCCGGCGGGATCTACGGCGTACCGCAGGACACCGGACCGATGGCGATGTTCTACCGCAAGGACGTCTTGGACAAGTTCGGCGCGACGCCGCCCAAGACCTGGGCCGAGGTGGCCGAGTTGGGCAAGAAGATCAAGGCGGCCGACCCGGGGAACTTCGTCACCTACCTCGACCCGGGCGACGCGGGACAGGCGAACAGCCTGATCTGGCAGCAGGGCGGCAAGCCGTACCAGGTCTCCGGCGAGGCCTCGGCCGCGGTGAAGCTCAAGGACGATCCGGGGACGGCGAAGTGGGCGGCCACGTGGGGTCCGATGCTGGCGGACAAGACAGTGGAGTCCACGCCGAGTTGGAACGAGGAGTGGTGGAAGTCGATGGGGGCCGGCAAGTACGCGCTGTGGTTTGCCGGTGCGTGGGCGCCCGCGGTGTTGCAGAAGAACATCCCGCAGGGTGCGGGTCAGTGGGCCGTCGCGCCGATGCCGACCGGTGACGGCGCGCCGGGCAGTGCGGAGAACGGCGGTTCGTCGGTCTCGGTGACGAAGCAGGCCAAGAACAAGGCGGCTTCGGTCGCCTTCGCCACCTGGTTGAACTCCGACCCCGAGGCAGTCAAGTCGCTGAACTCCGACGTCGGCCTGTTCCCGGCGACCCGGTTGCTGCTCGACGACCCGGCCTTCCGCGGAGCCGACCTCCCCTACTTCCCGGGTACGAAGCCGAACGAGGTGTTCGCGCAGATGTCCGGCGCGGTGCGGCCGGAGTGGCAGTACCTGCCGTTCCAGGTGTACGCGAACAGCATCTTCAAGGACACCATCGGCCAGGTCTACAAGCCCGGTGGCGATCTGCCGGGTGCGCTGTCCACCTGGCAGGAGCGGATCACCACGTTCGGCAAGGAGCAGGGCTTCACCATGAAGTGACGCGTGATCAGGTGATGGATGATGCCTGGTCGGCGGTGGTTTGTACCTGGTTGGGCGAGCGGCGGATCGCGGCCCGACCGGGTGTGATTCCCCGCCCGATCGGCCGGCGAGTCGAGGCCGGTCGGGCGGTGGGTCGGTGGCGGCGGGCTCGACGGGGGGCTCGCCGCCACCGGTTGGTGGGCGTGAAGGGACCGAGAACGTGGGAGAGCTGAGCGGCATGACGAATCGCGGGTCGGTCGACGGTGGTGTGCTCGCGCTGGATCCGTGCCCTGGCGAACACTGGTGGGGCGGAGCGGCCGCAGACGGCCGCCACATGCCGTTCGCCGAGGGGTACGAGATCGACCTGCGGGACGTGAAGGCCAATCAGGGCATGCCGGTGCTGCTCTCCGATCACGGCCGATGGGTGCACTGCACCCGGCCGTTCGCGTTTCGGATCCAGGACGGGCGGCCGGTGATCGAGGTGCCTGGGGGGCGCGAGGCGCGCGATGTGTCGGACGGACGCGCCGGGCTCGGGGCGCTTGGGGGGCGCGAGGCGTCCGAAGTGCCGCCGGCATTCGGGACGTCCGAGGCTGAAGTGGTCATCGATACGGGTGTGGCCGCGGGCGGCACGTTGCGGGGCGCGTACCTGGAGGTGATGCGGCGTCACTACCCGGCCACGGGTGCGCTGCCGGATCCGTTGTTGTTCACCGCGCCGCAGTACAACCTGTGGATCGAGACCGTCTTCGAGCCCACCCAGGACAAGGTGCTCCGCTATGCGGAAGACCTGCTGCGCAACGGATTCCCGCCCGGCGTATTGATGATCGACGACCGGTGGAGCGAGGACTACGGGACCTGGACGTTCCACCCGGGGCGCTTCCCGGACCCGGCCGGCATGGTCGCCCGGCTGCACGAACTCGGCTTCCGAGTGATGTTGTGGCTGGTGCCCTACGTGACCCCGGACTCGCCGACCTGCCGGCAACTCAACGATCGGGGGCTGCTGATCCGGCGCCCGGACGGGTACTTCGGCGTGCATGCGTGGTGGAACGGCTACAGCGCCGGGCTGGACCTGCTCGATCCGAACGCGACCGCGTGGTTGCGCGCGCAGTTGACGGAGCTTCAGGAGTCGATCGGCATCGACGGGTTCAAGTTCGACGGCGGCGACGCGCCGTTCTGGCGCGCGCTCGGCGTCGCCGACCCGGAGGCGTACACGCATGCGTGGAACCGGTTCGGCGCCCAGTGGCCGCTCAACGAGTTCCGCGACTCGTGGCGCGCGGCCGGGCTGCCGCTGGCCCAGCGCCAACAGGACAAGTACCACCTGTGGGAGGGGCGGTTCGGCCTGGACAGCCTGATCCCGAACGCGCTGGCGCAGTCGATCACGGGCCATGCGTTCACCTGCCCGGACATGATCGGCGGCGGCGAGTTCCGCTTCGTCCCGGGCCCGAACGGCGAGGGCTTCGACCCCGAGCTGTTCGTCCGGTACGCGCAAACGGCCGCGCTGTTCCCGATGATGCAATTCTCCGCGGCGCCGTGGCGCGTGCTGGGCCCGGAACACCTCGACATGTGCCGCGCGGCGGCCCGCCTGCACACCGACCTGGGCCCGGAGATCCTGGCCCTGGCCCGCGCCGCGGCACACACCGGCGAGCCGATCCAACTCCCCCTCGACTATGTCTACCCCGGCCGGGGCTACGCCGCCGTCACCGACCAATTCCTCCTCGGCGACACGATCCTGGTCGCCCCCGTGACCACCAAGGGCACCCGCTCCCGCAAGGTCACCATCCCCCCGGGCACCTGGCAGGCCGACGACGGCACCACCCACCACGGCCCCACCGAGATCACCGTCGACACCCCCCTGACCCGCCTCCCCTGGTTCCGCCGCATGCCCGCCACGACCCCCGCCACCGCCCACCGCCCCGCGACGACGTGACCGTCCCCACGGCCCAACGTCACGAACCACCCCCACGGATTCGATAGGCTGTCCTCTCGCATCCGGGCGCATAGCTCAGTTGGTTAGAGCACTGCTCTTACAAAGCAGGGGTCGACAGTTCGAGTCTGTCTGTGCCCACCCGAAGCGAGGCCCAGGTCAGACCGCTGACCTGGGCTTATCGCTGTCCGTGACGGTGAGTTCGCCCGTCGAGGGGCCTTCTCGAATGCCGTGCGTGCGCGCTGCGTGCGCGTTGGTCTATACAACTGATGTCGTGCGTGCGCGCCGGATCTTCGCGATCGTCTACGTCGGGCACGAGCACCGCCTTCTCCGAGCCGGCGCGCGGAACCATGTCCACGACTGCGGCGGCGAAGATCTCCTCGGCTTGCCGGCGTCGATACCGTAGCCCCGGACGTCGTCGGCCCAGTCGCGCCAGATGGTGCGCGGGTCGCCGTACAGCTCCTCCAGGTCGTCCCGTAGCGACCACAGGACCAGGACGGGGCAGTCGATCCGTGCGCCGCGATCTCGGTCCGCCTCCTCGTGTCGGCAATCCACCGTGAGCCCGGCACGATAGTCCTCCAGCATGGCGCGGACCACCTCCGGATTTCTGGTGGCGGCCCGCCACTCGTCGTGATTCTCCTGCCCCATGGCCTCGGGGGTGCCGCGGTACCAGGCGTCGGGGTCGGCGTTGATGACGCGTTCGGGGATTTCCGGCTGGGCGAAGAAGAACCAGTGCCACCACGCGGTGGCGAACCGAGCGTCGGCGCGGGCCAGATGCTCGCTCAGAGGAAGGCCGTCCACGAACGCCACCCGGGTCACCGCCGAAGGGTGGTCCAGCACCAGGCGAAGCGCCACGGCGACCCCGCGGTCGTGGCCGACGAGCCCGAAGCGCCGGTGCCCCAACGCCTGCATGACTTCAATCATGTCCTCGGCCACGGCGCGCTTGGAGTGCGGGGCGTGATCGGCAGTGGGCGCCGGGCCGCAGGAGCGCCCGTAACCACGCAGGTCGGGGCACACGACGCTGAAGCCACGCCGTACCAGGATGGGCGCGACCCGGTGTCAGGTCGCCGACGTGCGCGGGTGGCCATGCAACAACAGAAGAGGCGGGCCCTCGCCCCCGTACCGAACGAAGACGGACGCCTCGCCGGTGCGCACCGTCCTGGTATCGAACTCCTCGAACACGCAAAGCTCCTCGGCTACGGGGCCCGGCCTGCGGTGGCCCGCCGTCTCGCCTGCCCGGGAATGGCCCATGAATGGCCCCCAAACCGAGGGCGACGGTTCGGCGGTGGACGCCGAGGCCGTCGCCGGCGCGACGAGGATGTGCGTGGTGCCGTCCCGGCGTCACTGCGCGGGCGTGAGCGTGCCGGTCAGGTGGTCGAAGGCGACGTTGCAGTGCAGGCGGACGCCCTGCACGAGGCAGTCGTCGTTGACGTAGAACCCGGGGTTGTGGTTGGGGATCAGGCCGCGGCCTCCGGGGATGGGTCGTACGCTTCCGTCGTCTGCCAGTTCGCCGTCCCGGGCGCCGAGCATCACATACAGGCCGCCGTACGTGTTGACGAACTCGGAGACGTCGTCGTAGCCGTGAGTCGGCGGGGTCGGGAAGACCTTGGCCTCGCCCACGGTTCGCCGCAGGGTGGGCAGGGCGGCGCCGACCCATTCCCGGGTGTTGTGCACAGCCGGGACGTCCTGGAGGTAGTCGACCGCGGCGGTGCAGTTGTAGGCGGCGGCGGTCTGCTCGGCCAGGGTTGCCAGCCGTTTCCGGAGGTCGGCCATGTCGTCCTCGACCGTGCAGCGGATGGTGCCCCACAGTGTGACGCTCTCGCCGATGATGTTGAAGCGGCCGACGTCCTCGATGTGCCCGATGGACCGTGACCGGGTCGAATCCGGGGACCTGCCGGTAGAGCTGGCCGATGCCGACGCTGATCGCACCGGCCGCGGGCATGGGGTCGATGCCCATCCACGGCGTCGAGCCCTGCACCTGCCGGCCGGTGACGACGATCTTCACCGTGCAGGACGCGCCGAACCGGTTGCCGGCCCGGTAACCCACGCAGCCGTCCGGTGCAGGGCCCAGGTGCATGCCGAACGTCATCGTCGGCACCGGGTCGTCGCACGCTCCCTCGGCGATCATCTCCTCGGCCCCGGACTTCTCGTCGACGGGAGCTCCCTCCTCGGCGGGCTGGAATACGAACAGGACCGTGCCGGGCAGTCGGTCGCGCAGGCCCGCCAGGACCGTGGCGGCTCCCATCAGCATCGCGGTGTGACCGTCGTGGCCGCAGGCGTGCGCGACGTGGAACGGCCCGCCGGGGTACTCCACGTCCACGACGGTGGAGGCGAACGCCTCGCCGGAGTCCTCCTCGACCGGCAGCGCGTCGATGTCCGCGCGCAGCGCGATCACCCGCTTGCCGGGCATGCCTCCCCGGAGGACACCCACCACGCCGTGGCCGGAGATCCCGGTGCGGACCTCGTCCAGGTCCAGCGAGCGCAGGTGGGCCTCGACCAGCCCCGCCGTGCGCGCCTCCCGATTGGACAGCTCCGGATGCCGGTGGATGTCGTGCCGCCACGCGATCACCTGCGACTCGACGTTCTCGGCCGGCGTGTCGATCTCGGCGTGGATGGCATCACTGCTCATGACTCGGGGCTCCAAGCTCCGGACGGCACGGGGAAACCCGAAGAATCAGGTGGTGCCTCGAAAAAGGGTGCCCACCCACGCTAGGAACCCGCCCGCGCTCTTGCGACCGCTGCTGCTGCGATCGGTGGACGAGCACCGCTCCGACGGTCCCGACCGCCCGACGGCACCGGACACGGTGTCGGGCAGGCCGGGGCGGGGGGATGTCGGCGTTTACGGCGTGCCATGGATCGGACTCGAACGCGGGGGCCGCGCAAGGCTCTTCGCCGATCGCGCCGCCGGCCGCCGCGACCGGGGCATCGACCTCCGGCGGCAACGGCGGCGCCGATGCGGCACGCGGTGGCGGCGGTGGCGGGTCCGAACCCACCGCCGAGGTCTCCTCCAGGACGGCGGCCGACCCGCACGCCCCAAAAGATGACGAAGGCCCCTGCGATGTGGAAGAGGACATCGCAGGGGCCTTTGTCGTGCGCCGGCCCATGGGCCCGCCATCCATGACTTTCGACAGAGCCACCGGACGGGCGCGGTCGGGTAGCGTCCGGTCGATGATCGACATATGGGGTCGGGAGAGTCGCGGGCACGCGGACCGGGACGTGGGCGCCGGCGCTCGCCGGGGGCCGTGGGGAAACGCGGTGTTGCGTGATGTCGCGGCGTGGACGCTGGTGACCGCGTCGGTGTTGTCGGTGAATTCGCCACATCCCTTCCTGACGGCGGAATTGGCCGTGGCGTTGACACTGGTGATGGTGGCCGGGGTGCTGTCGTGGTTGTGGCCGGCGGCGGCTCTGGCGGTGGGGGTGGGGCTGGCGCAGTGGGATGGGCGCTACTACGGCGTGGTTGCGCTGGTGGCTTTCCTGGGAGCGTTGCGCACCGGCCGGATCAGGCCGCTCGCCTGGTCGCCCGCACTGGCGGTACCCGCGGTGCTCGTGGGCGGGATGGTCGACGGGGTATGGCCACTCGGGGCCCTGGTCGCCGAGTTCGCGGCGAGCGCCATCCTGCCCTGGCTGCTCGGCCGGAACCTGCGCCAGCGGCGCCAGCTCGCCGCGGCGGGTTGGGAGCGCGCCCGCCACCTCGAGCGCGAGCAGGAAATGCACGCCGACCGGGCGCGACTGCGTGAACGGGCCCGGATCGCCCGGGACATGCACGACTCGCTCGGCCACGACCTGAGTCTTCTGGCGCTGCGCGCGGCCGTCTTCGAGGTCGACCCCGGTCTGGACGACGAGCAGCGGGCGAAGGCAGCCGACCTGCGGCGGAGCGCGGCGGTGGCCACGGATCGCCTGCACGAGATCATCGGCGTGTTGCGCTCGGAGGGCGAGGCGGACGCGGACTTCACCGGCGGATTCGACCCGCGGGCGGCCCAGGACGTCGCGGCGGCGAGCGTGCCCGTCGAACCGGTACATCAGTCGCCGGCCGACCTGGTGGCCCGTGCCCGAGCGTCCGGTATGGAGGTGGTCCTGGAGACGGCCGGGCGGTCACCAAACGTCCCGGCGCTTTCCCTCGCGGTGCAGCGTGTCGTCCGCGAGGCGCTCACCAACGCCGCCAAGCACGCGCCGGGCGCCGCGGTTCGGGTCTCGGTCGACTACGGCTCGGACGCAGCCGAGATCCGGGTGGTCAACGGGCCGCCAGGCGGCCGTAACGGGCAGGTCGGCGCGGGCGAGGGGGGCCCCGCGTCGGTCGACGACCGCGCGGCGTCCGCGTTCCGGTCGCAGCACCACGACCCCGTGTCGTCGCCGCGCGCGGCGCCCGGCAGCCGCATGGGGCTGATCGGCCTCGACGAACGTGTCCGGCTGACCGGCGGCACGTTCCGGGCGGGTCCGCAGGGGGGCGGGTTCGAGGTGGTCGCCCGCTTCGCGTACCCGCGCGTTCCCCTGCCCACCACATCCACCGCGCGCACGTCCGCCCCCACCTCCTCCGCTGTGCCCACGCCCGCTTCCGTGTCCGGGAAGGACCCTGCCCGATGACTGCTCGCGTCCGTGTGTTGCTGGCCGAGGACGAACCGCTGATCCGGGCCGGTGTGCGTGCGATCCTGGCCGGCGATCCCGGTATCGAGATCGTCGCCGAGGCCGAGGACGGCGCCCAGGCGGTCGAACTCGCCCGCAAGCACCGCCCCGACGTGGCGGTCCTGGACATCCGGATGCCCCGGCTCGACGGCCTGGCGGCGACGGCGGAGATCCGCCGACTGCTGCCGGAGGTCGCCGTGGTGATCCTGACGACGTTCGGCGAGGACGCGCACATCGATCGGGCCGTCGACGGCGGCGCGACCGGCTTCCTGTTGAAGTCCGGTGATCCCCGTGAACTGGTCGCGGGCATCCGCGCCGCCGCCGAGGGCGCGGCCTATCTGTCGCCGCGCGTGGCGAAACGAGTCCTCGACGCGATGGGCAGAACGGTACGCGCCTCGCGGGCCGCGGAGCGGGTCCTGGTCCTCACGCCGCGCGAGCGGGACGTGCTCACCCTCGTCGGGGAGGGCCTGTCCAACGCCGACATCGCCCGACGCCTCGGCCTGGTCGAGGGCACCGTCAAAACCCACGTGAGCGCGATCCTGACCCGCCTGGGCGTCCGCAACCGCGTGCAGGCCGCGATCCTCGCCTACGAGGCCGGCATGGTCGGTTGAACCACCCGCCACCGCGGGCCCGCCGACGCACGAGGAATCGGCGGGGCCGCGGACCTCGGGAGAGCGGTCCTTCACGCGTCGCGCCGTCGCACCGCGAGCACGCCGACGACCTGCGCCGCGAGCGCCCAGGCGGCGAGCACGACGGCGGCCGTGATCCGCGAGAACGGCGGGTCCTCGCGTCCCAGCAGGACATACCCGGCGCCACCCGGCAGGAAGTTCCACACACCGGTGGTGAACATCATGGGCAGTGCCAGCAGGAGCACGATCACCGTGCTGAGTGTTGCCACGGCGCTGCGCACGAGCGCCGACACCCCGACCGTGAACACCGCGGACAGCACCAGGTATCCGCTGAACGAGGCAACCGCCGAAACCACTCCGCCACCGCGGCCGTACTCGCCGAGCGCGGCATCGCCCACCACCACGCCCAGGACCACCATCACCAGCGCGACGGGCAGGGCGGCCGCGGCGACCGCCAACGTCTTGGCCAGCAGGACGCGGCCCCGCGCCGGATCGGCTGCGAAGGTGCTCCGGATGGCGCCGGTGGCGAACTCCGCAGTAACCGACATCATCGCGAACGCGAGGAGGCCGAACTGCGCGATCATCGCCGCGTTGGCGGCGGGCTCGGTGATCGCCATGCTCGTGACGCCGTCGGTGATCTCGCCCTCGGACACGTCACCCGCGAAGTCCGCGCCCATGACGGCGGCGAACACGGGCATCAACACGACGGCCGTACCCGTCGACCACCATGTCGAGCGCACCGTCCACAGTTTGAGCCACTCGGACGAGAACGTGGCGCGGATTCCGGTCATCGGGTGCCTCCGTACTGCACGGCGTCGGCGGTCAGTTCCATGTACGCCTCTTCCAACGAGGCCTGTGCGGGGCTCAACTCGAACAGTGGTACACCGAGACGGTGCGCACAGCGGCCCACTTCTTCGAGGGAGGCGCCCGAGACCCGCAATCGCTCGCCCTCGTCGCGCACCCGGGCACCGCTCGCCGTCAACACCTCGGCGAGTGTGCGCAGTTCCGGCCCCCGGACGGTGATGCCCGTGCCGCGGGCGTTCGCCAGTACCTCGGAGAGCGGCGCGTCGACGACGAGCCGGCCGCGGCCGATGACCACGAGTCGGTCGGCGGTGAGTTCCATCTCGCTCATGAGATGGCTGGAGACGAAAACCGTGCGCCCTTCGCCGGCCAGCGACCGGATCAGCCCTCGCACCCACAACACCCCGTCCGGATCCAGTCCGTTGACCGGCTCGTCGAAGACGAGCACACCCGGATCCCCGATCAGCGCCGCGGCGATGCCCAGGCGCTGTCCCATTCCCAGGGAGAACGTCCCCGCACGGCGGTGAGCGACCTCGGACAGCCCGACCCGGGCGAGGACGTCGTCCACTCGGTGGATCGGGATGCGATGCGTGCGGGCCAAGACCCGCAGATGATCCCGGGCCGAACGCCCCGGGTGCAACGCCTTCGCGTCGAGCAGTGCGCCGACCTCGCACAGCGGCCGACGCAACTGCGCGTAGGGCCGCCCGTTGACCAGGGCCCGCCCCGATGTCGGTCGGTCGAGACCCATCACCATCCGCATCGTCGTGGACTTCCCGGCGCCGTTCGGCCCCAGGAAGCCGGTGACCAGGCCCGGTTGCACGACCAGACTGAGATCGTCGACCGCGACCGTGTCCCCGAAGCGTTTGTCGACCCGTTCCAAAGTGATCATGCCCCGACGTTACGAAGCGACCGACTCCCACCACATCTCCCGAACGTCGCGTACACCCACAACTTTCGACAGACCACGAACGAAGCGCCGCCGCGGGGCGTTGCCGTACCAGGGGGCGCACGGTCGGGGCACCCGCCCGAATCGGGGCCACAGGATGTCGAACCGACAACGGTTCCGGACCGATCGGCACCCGGCGTCGCGTCGAGCGGGGCTCCGGAGACGATCTCCCTCCTGTCGGGATCCCGGCGAGCCGTCGGCGTCATTCCCCGTTCGCGAGCACGATCCGGCGGCGCAGTTCGGTCTTGTCCGGTTTTCCGATGGGGGTGAGCGGTAGTTCGGTGGTGGGGGTGACGCCGGTGGGCACGTACACGTCGCCGAGTTCGGCGCGTACGAGCTCGCGCAGGACCCGTGTACGGACGCATGTTCCGGCAGCGGGCACGACCACGGCGTGTACGTGTTCGACGAGGTCGGCGTCGGGGACGCCGGGAACGACGGCGTCGCGGACGAGAGGGTGGGATTCCAGGACGCGTTCCACGACGGCGGTGTGGACGTCACCATCCATCCGTCGAATGTTGCCCTCGATGCGATCGACCAGGGTCAGGTATCCATCGGCGTCGAGCCGGCCGAGGTCTCGGGTGTGCAACCATCCTTCGCGCAGCGCCTCCGCGGTCTCCTCGGGGCGCTTCCAATACCCGCGCATGACCCTGGGAGACCGTACGCAGACTTCCCCGACCTCGCTAGGGCGCGTATCCAGTTGAGATCAGCAGGAGCCCCGGCTGAGGTCTTTGATCCAGATCATCGCGGCGCGGAGATGGAGGGCGGCGAGGTAGCTCTCGGGGGTCTTGTCGTATCCGATGGCGATGCCGCGCCAGGCCTTGGGCCTGTTGATCAGGCGCTCAACGGTGTTCCGTTCCCTGTAGAGGTCGGCGTCGTGGCCGACGGGTCTGCCGCCCCCGCTGCCTTTCCTCTTGCGGTTAGTACGTCGTGGCGGCGAACGAGAGAGTGGCCCGCTCCCAGTCCACTGCGGTGAGGCGGTAGCTGGGGCGGTTCTCGAACAGCCGGGGCCTGTCGAGGTGGCGGATCGCACTGCTGTACTGGCGAAAGAACCGCCCCGGCGCATACGGCGGCAGGACGTGACGGGCCTGCTCGGAACCTCCGTTCAGCATGGGAGCGGGGACGTCCGGCCCCCACACGAGGCTGATTCGGTCCAGGGGAACCGGACCACTCGGTGTCCACGAGGAGTTCGCCAGGAGGGACGTTCCCTCAACTCGCTCAGCCTGGGGGTACAGGGCCGCCGCGGCGGCGGCCAGATCCGCCCGATACCTCGACATCTCGTTGAGGGCCGTGGGTATTGACCGCCACGGCACGAGAACCGGAAGGTCTGCCCATGGACATGGACCTTGCCCCCTACGACGCCGTGCTCTTCGATTGGGACGGTACCGTCGTCGACTCCCAGCCCCTGAACTACCGCTGCCTGCGAGAGGTACTGGCGCCACGCGGCATCGTCCTGGATCGGGACTGGTACCGGGAGAGGATCGGAACGTCCACCGACGATCTGCTCGTGCAGCTCGGTGTGGAGGATCCGCTGGCCGAGATCCTCGACGCCTGCCGATTCCTGATCGCCGGTCGGCTCTCGGGTCTGTCCGTCCACGCGCCCGTGTCGGCGATGCTGGGGCGCGCTCGGGCGCAGGGGCGGATGTGTGCTGTGGCGTCCGGTGGTGCGGGCGTCATCGTCCGCGCGGCGATAGGAGCCGTTGGTTTGGAGGGTGCGTTCGATGTCGTGGTGACGCGGGAGGACGCGGCGCGGGGCAAGCCGGCACCGGACCTGTTCCTGGAGGCGGCTCGCCGGTTGGGGGTGCCTCCGGGCAGGTGTCTGGTGGTCGAGGACGCCGAGGAGGGTCTGGCCGCCGCGCGGGCTGCGGGGATGGACGCGCTTGATGTCTCGCCCTGGGTGACCTCGGCGTGGTGAACGGGCGTCATCCGCGCAGGGCGTGCACCTGACCGGAGAACTCTCGCACGTCGGACACGGTGGGGTAGTTGCGCCGCAGTGCTCGGTCCAGGTCCCGCGCGCGGGAGCGGATCGAGTCCACGACCCGGTCGCCGGACAGGGCTCTTCGGCCCAGTTCGACGGCGCTGTCGGGTTGGCCCAACGCGACGCGTGACAGGGCTAGGTCGAGCTGGGCGATGGCCAGGCGGGTGGGGGCTTGGCGCAGCCCGGTCACGGCCTCGTATTCGCGGATCGCTTCCTCGGCGGCGCGTCCGGCTTCCAGGGGTTTTCCGAGCCAGCCGTGGGCGGATGCCTCGTAGCTGAGGATGCGGACGGCGTCGACGCCGAAGAGGCCGGCGCCGTGGGTGGGGATGCGGTCCATGTAGGTGCGTGCGCCGGCGGCGGCGGTCTCGAACGCGTCGCGTTGGCCGACTTTGGCGTGGGCGCGGGCGATCTGCGTCGACAGCCGCACGATGGCGGTGCCGCTGCGGGGCGCGACCGCGAGCCCGCGTGTCGCGGCGGTGAGCGCGTCGTAGGGGCGATCCGCGTACAGGGCGTTGGTGCAGCGTACGTCTTCGGCCCACGCGCACACCTCGGGATCGTCGGCCTGTTCGCCGTGGGCCCAGGCGTCGGCGGCGAAGGCGGTCGCGGTGTCGCCGTAGTCGTGGGCGATCCAGGCGAGGACGACCGACAACATGCCGGCGTGGTGGGTGAGTTCGCGGCCCTCGCGCAGGGTGTGGGGTCGGCGCAGGAGCTGGTGAACCTGGTGGCGGTACGCGGCGGCGATCGGCCATAACTGGTCGGGGGTGCGTGCGGAGAAGGTCGCACTCAGGTCGTGGACGGCCAAGTCGATCTCGTTCAGGTCCGCGGGTTGGAGATCGCTGGTGGTGGCTGCGGTGGTGTAGAGGGTGGCGGTGTCGGCGGCGGCCTTGCCCGGGAGCAGCAGGGGTGCCGTGGTGACGCCGCCGAGGAGCGCGAGGGCTTGACGGCGGTTCGTGGGATCACCTGATTCGCGGGCGGGCGCCGTGACCGGTCGTGGCGCGGCTGGGCTTTGGGGTTCGCTGGGTAGGGCCGGTTCGGGGAAGCCGAGGTCGCCGAGAGTCAGCGGGCGATCGCATAATCGGCTGAGGGTCAGCGCGAGGATGCGCGGCAAGGGTGGTCGGGTTCGCCGTGGCACACCCAGTGTCCGATGCGGGTGCGATCGGGGCGCAAGTCGCTGCGGCCCTGGTCCGCGGCGGTGTGGCGCAGCGCCACGGCCAGCTCTTGGTAGCTGACCCCGGCTTGGCGGATCCAGGCGGCGAGCGCGTCGTTGCGACGTGTCGCCCGAGGACTCTTGGGTGTCATCCCCGTCTTCCTTTCCACGCCCTGGGCACTGCCTCTCGACCGTAGCCGTGGCGGGTGTTCGTGGGGAGGTGGGAGCGGGATTCGCAACGATTCGCAACACCCTTTCGCCACGCGGCGCGCAACGGTCCGCGACGGTTCGCAGCAGTGCGCGCCCTATGCCCGCAACGGCCCGGGGCGGTGTGCTCAATCCCCGGGTTCGTCACCGGGTGCCGTGGAAGTCCGCGCCCGGCGATGCCGGGCCACGCGGTGGCACCAGGCCGCCGCCGCACGTCCCGTCAGGGTTCCTCCGACAAGGATCAGGAGCACAGATGACCACGCAGACGATCGCGCCGAACGTCGAGCCGCCGAAGGACGACGCCGGTTTCGGCGCCGCCGCCGACGACCCGTTCCGGCTCGACATCACCATCATCGAGAACACGCCGGCGACCGAGACGGTGCTGATGTGCAGCACCGGCGACAACTGCGGGAGTTCCTGCCCAAGCGCCTGCACCACCTCGTAGCCCAGGTCGGCCCGGGAGCGCGGGCCGGACGGAGCCGTCCGTCCGGCCCGAGCGCCCCTCCTCCACGAACGGAGTGTGGGTGATGACGCGCTTACGACACAGCCTGTACCGGGGTGCCGGCGCAGGGATGCTGCGCGCGGCGGTGAACCTTACCGGGCCGGACATGCCGCCCTGGCCGGGGCCCGCAGCTTCGCTCGAAGACTGGCGTTCGTGGCTGGGCGCGGTGTGGGCCGACGACACCTTCCGGCAGGCCGTGTCCGAGGCAAGCCCCGATCTGGAGCGCCACGTCGGGGCCATCCTTGACGGGCGACCGGCGAAGGTACGTCGGGTACGCCGGGCGGCCCTGGCGACCGCCCGGTACGCGATCAGGTACACACACCGCTCCACGCCCTTCGGGCTGTTCGCCGGCTTGGCCCCGATCGAGTTCGGCGACGTGGCGCAGGCACGCTTCGGCGACCGGCACCGGGTTGTCGCCCGGCCGGACCCCGTGGCGCTGGACGCGGCGATCGGGGAGTGGGAGACGGACGGCGCAAGGATGGCGGACGTCGACGTGTGCGCCAACAACCTGGCCAGTCTGCGGAACGGCCGCGTCCACGTCCCGTCCGAGGGCGCTTCGGAGTTCTCACTCGCGCTGACGCCTGCGGTCGCACTGGTGCTCGACGCGGCCCGGTCACCGATCCGGTACTCGGCCTTGGCGGACAAGCTCGCCGCCGAATTCCCGGACGCGGACGAACGCCACCGGATCGGGCTGCTGGGACAGCTTCTGCGGGTGCGTCTGCTGCGGTCGTCGCTGCGCGCACCCGCCACCGTCGTCGAACCCACCGAGGCCTTGCCGCCGGACCTGCTCCGGAACATCCACACCAGCACGACGGCACCGGACTTGCGACTGGACGCCTCGATTCGGCTGCCGGCGGTGGTGGAGACGGAAGCGGAGACCGCCGCGACCGTTCTGACCAGGCTCGCCACGCACCCGACGGGGATCGGGGCATGGCGCCGCTACGCCGAGCGGTTCGCCGACCGGTTCGGGGAGGGCGTCGAGGTGCCGCTGGACCTGGTGACGGACCCTGACAGGGGCTTGGGCTTCCCCGAGGGATTCGACCACGTCTTCGAGCCCCCCGCCCGATGACCCGCCGCGATCGGCTGCTTTTGGAACTGGCCGGCACCGCGGCCGTCGAGGGCACCAGATCGCTGGTGCTCTCCGGCGTGGAGATCGAGCGTTTGGAGGCCGCGGCGGGCAAGCCCACGTGCTGCCCGCCGCACCTCGAACTGTGTGTGCAGGTCCAGGCCGCCTCGACGCGGGCCCTGGACCGTGCAGACTTCCGGCTTCGGGTGGCCACCGTCTCGCGCGCGGCCGGGTCGATGACGGGCCGGTTCTGGCACCTGTTCCCGCAGACGGGCCCGATGCATCTCGGCCTGCCCACGGTCGAAACCGACGCGGAGGCGGCCCAGTGCTCACCGCGCTCGACCTGAGCCGCGACCCCGCGAGTCCCGACGCCGCTCTCGTGCGGGACGCTCTCGTCGACGTGGGCGCCCTCGATGCATACGCCGCCCGCGACGTCCTGAACCACCAGCCGATGCGCTCCCATCTGACCAGTGGGCAGGCACGGACACTCCATGCCGTGCTGACCACATCGGGGCTCGGCGCCGGAAGTCTCTCCACGACCCACTCGCACGCCCTGACCGCGGCCGTGGACATGGCCGAAAGCGCACTCCGCCGGCAACTGTGACCTGCCCAATGGGCGATCGTTCGCGCGGCCTGCGGCCCGCAGCGGCGGCGAGAGAGGCAGCCCCGTCTTGCCTACGCACACCGGTGTCTGTCAGTAGGGGTCTCTACACTCCGCGTAATGAGACCCAGATCGATCCTCCGTCGTCCGTACACCGCTCTTCTCGATCCGGCCTGCACAGACGGCGCAGTCACGAGACCACAGGTCGAAGCCGGGGACTGCCGGTCGCTGGGGGTGTCTCGATGAGCGGCGAGGAACGCGTCACGGCACCGAACCGGCGCATCGGGTCCGATTTGCGGGGCGTCCTTAACGTCCTCGGCGCCCACCTCTATCTGGAGGACTCCCAGGGCCGGGTCCTGCTGGGGCTGCGGCACCCCGATTCCCTCTACGCTCCCTCGACCCACCACTTCCTGGCCGGGCACTGCGAGCAGGAGTCCGCCGTCGCCTGCCTCGTGCGCGAAGCCCGGGAGGAAGCCGGACTGGTGATCCGCCCCGACGACGTCGAGTTCGCACACGTAGTCCACCTCGTGGATCCGCCGGGAACGCGACCGCGCATGCAGATGATCTTCCGGGCCCGGCGGTGGACGGGCACTCCCGAAGTCCTCGAACCCGACAAGTGCCTCGGCTGGGGGTGGTGGCACCCCCACGACCTGCCGGACCCGACCGTCCCCTACACACGCGCCGCGATCCAAGCCATCCAAGCGGGCTGCCTCTATACAGAAATCGGCTGGACCTGACACCGAGCACGAGCCCCCTCCGCGCAGAAGGGTCCCCCGCCGTGAGCGAGCGCCCACCACCCAGCCCAGCGACCGTTTCGCCTCCGCCCGATGACCGAACCACCGGGACGGACAACCCACCCACCGAAGACCACCACCCCGAATCACACCGCGACGCCCGTCGGGGAGCCTTGTGAGACCTACGCCGCCATCGCGGAACGCAGCTCAGCGAGAGACGTCAGTGCCTGGTCGCGCACATGGGCTTGGCCTGTGGAGGCTCGGATGATCCGTTGGAGCTGGTGCGGCAGGCGTAGCGTGGTGGCGAGAGTGACAGCAGCGAGGAGGCGGTCTCGGGCGCCGGTGGTGTCACCTGCGGCGAGGAGGACCCGCCCGGTGGTCACGTGTTCGATCACGCGCCACTGTGGGGTGACGTGCCATGTGGGGTCGGGCGCGTTCGCGGCGAGGCCGGCGGCTTGGGTGATGCGGCCGGTTGTCATGAGTCCGCGAAGGTGGATTTCGTGGTGGGCGAGCGGGTTGAACAGCGCGTCGTGTTCCGCGCGGTCGAGGAGTCGCCGGTTGATGGCGCAGGTGTGGTCGAAAAGCCCGGAGCGGCCTGCGGCGCCTGCGGCGCGGGCGAGCAGTGGTTGGACCGCAGCGCGTTCGGCATCGGTGGTGGCGAGGTTAGCAGCGTGTGTCAGCCTGTCCAGGGCGGCCCAATGCAGCCCGGTCTTGCGGAGTTCGTTGCCGTGCATGCGCAGGGCGTGCACCAGTGCGGGGCGGTCGTCGAGGCGTCGGGTGACGGCGAGTCCCTTGCCGGTCCAGTGGGCTGCGGTGGCCATGCGTTCCTCGGGGAGGATGTGTCCGAGGGCGACCCCGAGGCTGGTGCGGGCGCGGCCGAGGAGGGCGAGGACGTCGCGTTCGGTGTGTCCGTCGGCGACGCGGGCCTCAAGGCGGGCGACCAGTGGCCAGAGTTCGTTGACTGCCGTGGTGGCTTGGCCGCTTTGGCGGGCGATCTCGGCGAGGCGGAGGGTGGAGTCCCCGAACTGGAGCATCGCGGCGAAGTCCGTGTCGGCGGCGTCGGTGACGCCCAGCACGTGGGGCGGGATGCCGAGGCGGGCCGCGACGCGCCGCCGGGACTCGACGTCGGGAATGACCCGGCGGTGGTTTTCCACAGCGGAGATGAACGTCTTGTCGTAGCCGAGGACTTCGCCCAGCGCCGTTTGGGACAGGGCGTTGACCGTGCGGTGGTGGCGCAGGATCCGGGCGAGGTCGCGGCTGGCGAGGACTGCTTGTCCGGCGGGCGTGGCCCACCGCCACATCGTCGCCGGGTCGACTGCTCCGCGCATGCCCGGGTCAGGCCCGCCGGGGGTGGTCGAACCACGTCTGGATGGATCGCTTGTATCCGTCGGGCATGAACAGGTCGGGGATCTCGGCGCGGGTGAAGAGGCCGACCTCCTTGTGCTCGTGGCTGAGGACCGGGGCCGTGCTGGTGTCGAGGGGGTGGACGCCGTAGGTGACGATCAGGACGTGCCGGTCGGGGATGGGTTGGTAGACCCACGTGTCGAGCAGCGGCCCCGTCCTGGCTTTCCAGGTGGTCTCCTCCGCGATCTCGCGGACCACGCACTCAGCCGGTTCCTCGCCCAGTTCCAGGCGTCCGCCCGGGAGTTCCCATTCCTGGCGTTCGTTGCGCAGGAGCAGGACCCGGCCTTCGTGGTCGACGACCACGCCCTTGACCGAGACGGGCCAGGCATGGGGTGTGGAGGTGTCCATGGGGTCCTTCGCAGGCAGTCGTTCGGGCATGGGACCTTCGGAACCTAGCACCGGTCCGGACCGGTCCGGGAGGGCTTCGCCGATCACGCCGTGTTGACAATCTGTCACTTTACGGCCAGCCGGGCGTGGGGCCAGGGTGTCGTTCCCGGACCGAGTGACGGCTGTCGAAGGAGACACGGATGCCCAAGGTGTCAACGCTGCCCGACGTGCTGGACGTGCGTGACCCGCAGGGTGTCGCGGGCGTGGGACGGGAGGTGCGCGAGCACGGCATGGCGCTCGTGCTGGGCGCGGATTCCCGTAGAGCGGTGTTACGGCTCGCCGAGAAGTTGATGGCGACGCGCCCCCACCCCGACGCCGACCCGGACGGCGCGACCGTGATCCACGACATCGGCGCCCAGGCCCACACGCCGGGATACGCGGGGTTGGGCGCCGGAGAACTCCTGCACCACACCGAACGCTCCCAACTGCCCTACCCACCACGCCTCATGCTCCTGGTCTGCGTGACGCCCGCAACCTCGGGCGGCGAGTGCCGGCTCGTGGACGGGCGGGCCGTCCTGGCGGACCTGGCCCATCGGTCGCCGGACGCCGCGCACGCGCTGGCGGCGCCCCGGTCGGCGTTCTTCGGACGCGGCGACGGGCACCTGGGGTCGGTGTTCGCACGGGTGAATCCGGGACATTGGGCTATACGGCTGCGCCAGGACGAGCTCGCGCGATTCTCGCCCGCGGCCCACCTGCACCTGGCCCTGCTGCGGGAGGTGATCGAGGAGAACACGGTGACGGTGGAGACGTCACCGGGGTGCGGTTACGTGATCGACAACCACCGGTGGCTGCACGCCCGCGCCGCCTTCACGGGCGATCGCACGATGCTGCGCGTGCTCGGCGACCCGCTGCCTCGTCTCGCGCTGCGGGCCGGCTTCACGCCGGCCGTTCCACGCGACGGCGCCCTCGCAACGGTGGCCGGATGATCCGCCCCGGTCGGACGCGGCGCAATCGGGCAGCGGAGGCGATGGCGGAGGGCGACGCGAGCGGCCGGGAGCTGTTCGGCGGGAAGCTCAAGCCCACATGGGGTCGGCACCTACACCGCGGCGCCCACATCTCGGCTTCCATGAGGCGCCGGGTCTGTGTGTACCGGCCCGCGACTCGCTTGGACGCCATTGGCTTTATAAGTGAGTTGTACTTCTCACCGACATTCCTCGGCCTCCCGGCCAACGGGTGCTGCTGGAACCCACCGACAAGTGCTCTCGCTTGCAACCTACGCAGCCACGGGATTTAAATCACGTAGTACGAAGACGCGCGATCGTTGAAGGTGTTCACATCAAAGAAAGAGCCATCTGGGTTGTAGATCACTACGCCCCTCAGGTCGGGCAAGAAATCACCCGGGGCGAGCTGGATGAATTTTCCACCCTGATCGTAGTCCTGATATATTCGCACATGCCGAGGAGAATTGTTAAAAACCGACGACACCCTGTCAACGTATTGCTGCGATATTCTGCCGCGCTGCCAGGCTATCGCGTACATGCTGTCCAGCGCACCGCTCCTTCTTTCGTCATTCCACATGCAGAAGTGCCCTGCCCGGCAGTCCGATGTCTGGGCCTGGGCCGGTGTCACCCCAAAAATTGCACCGCCAATCATCACGACCATGCCAAGGGTGAGAGAAAGTGCGCGTGATCGCATGGAACTCCTTAATTTCGACCCATTGTGGGCCCGGGTGATATTGGGGTTGATGCTACAACAGGGAGCTTCTCTCGTGGCCCGCTCGGCGAATCAGGCCGATAAGCCGGCAGCATGGAATTTCCGTGTCAGTGGCCGGGGGTGGCCTCTCATTCGCTTTCATTGTGAAATCTATCGTTGGTGAACTATCAGATCTTTCGCCGGGTTGGGGCTGATTCCCAGGTGAGGCGACAGTCCATCAGGAAGTCTTGGTGGCACTTGCCGAACAAGCGACGGAGTGCTCGCCGGCCTGGGTTGACTGCATCGCCTCACGCCATCCTTTCGGGAGTATCGGGCCCGGGGCCCTGCGCCGAGGACCCGCCGGCCGTCCCTCCAGGGCCTTTGGAGGAAGCGACTCCGCTGCGGCTCGCTTCGACGGTGTGAGTCCGGACAGCCACGACTGCCACGTCGCCTCGACATCTGGTCGACGTGCAAGTCATAGGGAGTTCCGGCCGGCGAAGAACGGCGGCGAATTCGACCGCGGGGTCACCACCACCTTCAGGCTGGGCGAAGGATCAGATGTCGCCGCCGGCGCCGGGAACGACCCGCGCGCCCCACCCGTACTTCCCGATGCTGAACCGCTTGGCCGGATGCCTGCGTGGTTACACGGTCACGGCGGCGAGTGCGTCGCGGATCACGCTGACGACCTCTGCCGGGTGGGCGTGCATCACCAGGTGCGAGGAGTCGACCTCAGTGACCTTGGCCTGGGCCCGCTCGTAGCCGAACCGCTGGACGTCAGGGTTGATGGCCTTGTCGGAGGACGCGACGATCCCCCAGGAAGGCCGGTCCTTCCAGGCCGCCGTGCCGGCCGGCTCGCCGAAGGCGACAGCGGCGAGCGGTCGTTGGGAGACGGCCAGGACACGGGTGAGGGCATCCTCCACGTCGGCGGCGAAGATCTCCGGGAAAGCGGAGATGTCCACCGAGACATCGGTGCCGGGCTCGTCGGAGCCCTCGACGGGGAAAGGCTTGAAGACCAGGGCCCCGGCCAGAGGTGAGTCGGGGAAACGGCCCTGCAGTTCCCCGAGGCTCTCACCCTCGTCAAGGACATAGGCGGCCAGGTACACCAGTCCCACGACGTTGTCCTCACGGCCGGCGACGGTGATCACCGCGCCGCCGTAGGAGTGCCCTACGAGAAGGACGGGTCCCTCGATCTGCCGGACGACGGAGGCGACGTACGCCGCGTCGTCGGCGAGACCGCGGTTGGGTACGGGAGGGACGAGCACGCGGGTGCCGTCGGCGAGCAGTTCCGTGACGACGGGGGCGTAGCTGGAAGCATCGGCGAAAGCTCCGTGAACCAGGACCACGGTAGGCGTGTTGGACATGACTTCTCCTCTGGTGAACCGCCGTTGGCGGTATTGGGAACGCGCTGTCCGGCGCGTACATGAGATGTCGGTTGCTCCTCGTGGGGAGCCCCTGCGACCGCTCACTACGCTAAGGAGGAGCGGTGGACGGCCAGTGACCGATCTGTGAACCGCGTCGACGGGGCAGGGACTGTCAGAGGTGGCTGCTCAGCAATGCCCGGACGAAAGGCACGGTCTCGTCGAGGGCGATGTCCAGCGGGTAGTGGCCGCCGGGCAGCATGTGGACCTGGGCGACCGGCAGGTCTGTGGCGTAGGCGCGGGCCCCGGCGGGTCCGAGGATCGGCTCGCCCCTTCCCCATACGGTGAGCAGCGAGACCTGCCACTCGCGGAAGTCGCCGCACCCTTGGCTGCGCCCTTGGCGTCCAGCCGGTCAGTCGTCACCGCGTCATGGCTTCAGACCGTGACCATCGAGCCAGGTGAGCGTGTCATAGGCGAGTTCGCGCCAGCCGTGGTCGAACGGAGCGCTGTGGCCGCGGTCTTCGTAGGTGCGGAGCTCGGCGGGTGCGCCGCCGCGAGCGTACAGCTGGTGTGTTCCTTCTACGACGACGGCCGGCACGGTGTGGTCCTTGCCGGCGGCGATCAGCAGCAAGGGCCCGCGGTCGCCACGCCGGGTGTCGACCGCGGTCGGCGAGTTCTTTCGGAAGTTCGCGGTGGAAGCCTCGAAGAGGGGACGCCCTGGGGATGGGATCGTGAGATCGCGGTACAACTCCTCGGACTCCTCCGCCGAGATCGCGTTGCCGAACGAGTAGGCGAACTGACGTTCCGTCAGTGAAACGGCCTTCTGCTTGTTGGCGGGGCTCCTGAGCACCGGAAAGCTGGAGCGCAGCAGACTCAATGGCACGGCCCGGACGCCCTTGATCGGAGCGGGTGAGATGCACACGGCGCCGGCGGCCAGACCGCGGTCCAGCAACTTCTGCGCGATCAGGCCTCCAAAGGAGTGGCCGACCACGATCGGGGCCTCGGGCAGGTTCTCGACGACCTGTGCGTAGGAGTCGGTGACGGCGTCGACGCCGACGTCCAGGAGCCGCCCCGGGTCTGCACGTGTTGCAGCGACGGTGCTTGCGTCGCCCGGCCAGTCGGGCGCGAGGGTGCGGTAGCCCCGCTCGTCGAAGAGCTGTTGCCAGGGCCGCCAGGAGACGGAGTGGATCCACAGGCCATGGACGAAGACAACGGACGTAGTCATTGGTGTCGACCTCGCTCACTGGGCGGGGACGCTGCTTGGGGCCCGCCGTTCTTGGGTCGAGAACCTAGGAGTGGGCGGTGGACGAGGAGTGAAGGAATTCTGGACCGCCGCGCGCCTGGGCGCCTGGCTGACCACGTCGGGCGAGGAAGCGGGCGGCGCGTTGCGCGAAGAGATGGGCCCCCTGCCGAAGGGCCACGGTGCGGGCCTGCTCGGCCACGCGTACGGCGGCACGGTCGTTGCCGTTGGCGTGCTCCAGGTGCGCGCGAACCAGGATGATCAGCGCCTCTGCGGAACGCTGTCCGTAGCGCTCGAGATACTCCTCGGCGCTGTCGAGTGCTGCCGCGGCCCGGTCCAGCGAGCCTGCGGCGATGCGCATCTCGCCCAGCAACGCGTACCAGGTCGAGACGCAGGTACGGGCGGGGCTGACCAGGTGGGTGCGAATGAGCCGTTCGGCTTCGTCCGCGGCGTCCGTCGGGCCCTGCCCGGTGATCGCCAGCGCCCAGCACCGGGCCAGGCGCAGGTAGGTGCCGAGGGAAGCGAAGGAGAAGTGCGGGTCGACGGCGATCCCGCGCTCGGCCGCGCGCAGCGCCCAGACGGGGTCACCGATCACCGAGGCGGTCCGCACCTCGAAGGACGACGCAACGGTGACCGCGTACGGGTCGTCGCCTGCCGACTTCGCCAGGGTGCCGAGCACGGCGCGCGCTTGGGCCGTTTGTCCGTGGTAGCCCGCGATCTCCGCGAACAGCCCCGCTGTCATCAGCTGCACGCCGCTTCGCACGGGATCGTACTCATCGTCGTCGTCGGCGGAGAAGATGTCGGGACTCAGCGCGCTCAGCTGCTGATAGGACGCGCCGATGTTCCCCAGACACCACTCGTGGATTCCCACCGCGGCCTTGCCGTAACACCTCACCACCGGGTCCTCGGAGGTGCTGCCCAACTCCTCGAGCCGACGGGCGAGGGGACTGCTGCGGTGCAGCTCGAGGGCCTGGCCGTGCGCGGTCCAGCGGGAGAAGAGGAACCCGGCCGCCTCGCGGTCGCGCCCGAGGCGCCGCGCGATCTGCTCTGCTCGCTCCAGCAGGCTGACGGAGGCGGTGCCGTACATCGAGCGCATCCCGACGACCGCGATCAGCTGTGAGAGAGCCCCGAGCTCCAGTTCGAGAAGCGACGCCTTGCGCGTCAGCTCCACCGCGGATCCGAGGTGGCGCTCGGCTGCCCCCAACGCCGTCTTCGCCTTGGCCTGGGCGCCGGCGCGAACCAGGGCCGCGACGGTACGGGCCGGGTCCGCCACGGGGCCCGCGGTCCACAGGTGGTGTGCCAGCCGCTCGGGGACGGACTCGTCGTTCAGGCCGACCTCTTCGATGGCGTCCGCGATGGAGCCGTGCAGAGCTGCCGCGCGACCGGGCGGGATCGCCTCCGACACGGCTTGGCGCACCAGGTCGTGGGTGAAGCGGTAGGAGAACGGGTCGCCGGGTGTCGGGCCGACCAGACCGAGGCTGCGGACGGGTTCGAGGCGCTCGAGGCAGGAGCCCACGTCGAGGGAGGCCGTCCGGGCGAGCAGCACGAGCTCGACGCTCCTGCCGACCAGTGCCGCGATGTCCAGCAGTTCCTGCATGTCGGTGTCGAGCACGACGAGGCGATCGCGTACGACGTCGCGCACCGTCATCGGGACGGTGCTGCCCAACACGGTCTCTGGGGTGACCTCGCCGTCGGCGGCCCACAGCCGACCCAGCTCCTGGACGAAGAACGGGTTGCCGGCCGTGCGGGTGTGCACTGATCTGGCCACGTCAGGGGCAAGGCGGACACCGGTTTCGAGGTGGATGAGCTCGGCCACCTCGGCGGGGCTCAGGGGACCGACCGACAGCCGCCGGTGACCGGTCGCGCGACTGGCGGCGGCCAGCGTCCGGACCAGCTCCAGGCTGGGCGAGGGACCTGGGTTGCGCAGCGCGCCGACAACAGCCGTGCCGGCGGGGAGGCGGCAGATGACATGTTCCAGAAGCTGTAGCGAACTCGAGTCCGCCCACTGCAGATCGTCGAACATCAACACGACCGGCCGCTCGCCGGACGCCTCGGCGATCAGGTCGACGACCTGCTCGAGCAGACGGTATCGGGCGTTGCTGTCCGGGATCGCCGGTGCGGCCGGCCTCTCCACGCGGGAGCCGACGAGGTGACCGAGATCGCGAGCCGCCCACTGCTCCCGCTGTGCCGGTGGCATGACGTCGAACAGGCTGGACACGGTCTCGACCCACGGCCACATCGTCGGCCTGCCCTCGCCTTCGAGGCAGTGGCCCCAGACCACAAGGGCGCCGCGATCCTCGGCGTGGTCGGCGATCTCCTCCATGAGCCGGCTCTTCCCGACTCCGGGCTCACCCTCCAGCAGCACCACTGCCGTGCCGTTCTCCAGGGCCGGCTCGACAGCGCGTCGCAGCGCCGCGAGCTCCTCCGTCCGACCGACCAGCCGGTCGACTTCGCCCGGCGGGGGAGTCGGCGCGATCGGCGGGATCGGCGGCAGTGATGGGGTCGGCGTGCCCGAGGGTGCGGCGACCGGGATCTCGGCGGTCGGGGCCTCGGCGGCCGAAGGCCG
Source organism: Embleya sp. NPDC005575 (assembly GCF_040605455.1). Lineage (NCBI taxonomy): Bacteria > Bacillati > Actinomycetota > Actinomycetes > Kitasatosporales > Streptomycetaceae > Embleya > Embleya sp. NPDC005575. Next base: position 48,838 of record NZ_JBEXCV010000054.1, read on the forward strand.
GGTGGCAGGAGCCCGGGTCGTGGGAGTCTGGGTGAGCACCCGCTGGTGGGCGGCCTTGAGGGCCTGCCCGGGGTCTATCCCGAGATCGTCGGCGAGGCGTGTGCGTACGGTGTCGTAGACGGCCAGGGCTTCCGCCTGTCGGCCTGCGCTGCCCAGCAGAGTGACGAGACTGGCCTGCACGGGTTCGTGCAGCGGGGCCATCGTGGCAGCCAGGTTCAGGGCCGACAGCACTCGCGCCGGCTGCCCGAGCGGCAGCGCGACATCGGCGGCCTCCATGCAGGTCTGGAAGTACTCGTCGTTGAGGCCGGCGAAGATCGGTGCGGCTGCGGGTCCGTGCGCCCACCCGTCGCCGGCCGGGCCGCTCCACAGGCGGAGTGCGTCGAGGTAATGATCCAGTGCCGCGGCATCGTGCTCGTCCGCCCGCGCCTTCCGGGCGGCGCGGGACTGCTGCCGGAACCTCGTGAGGTCGAGAAGGTCCGCTCCGGCCGTGCACAGGTAGCCGTTGCCCCGCTTCAGCAGGTAGGCGCCCGCTTCCCGAGGGGGCAGGTCGGGCTCCAGCAGGCGTCGTATCGAGCCGACGTACTTGTGGATCACGTTGAGGGCGCTGGCCGGCGCGTTCTCGCCCCAGATCAGTTCGATCAGCTCATCGACGCCGGTCGGCCGGCCTCCGCGAGCGAGGAGCAGGGCCAGCAGGTACGCCTGCTGGCGCGGTCCGGCCTCGACCTCGCTCTCGCCCCGCCATACGCGCAACGGCCCCAGTACCTGCAGGCGGAGGGTGTCGTTGCGCGGAAGTCCCCGTGCCTCGTCGGCGCTTCCGGCAAGGGCGAGCGGTGATGTCATGTGCGACCTCCTAGGTGGCCCCGCCCCGGTCCCACCACTCGCTTTTACGCAGGGGTGGAGTCGCGCTAGCATGAATGCATTCATACTCTAGTCGCTGGAGTGTTACTCTAGCCAGTCCCAGTTTTCCACCAGGCGAGGCACGGTGACGGACGGACAACACCTCCGCGCGACGTTCAGGCAGGGCGACACCGATGCCGTGCGTCGCATGGCGGACGCGGAGGTCGAGCGCTCGCGGGCGGCAGGCGATCCGGCCGGTGAGATCGAGGGGCTGTACGGCCTGGCCCGGGTCGCCCTGCGCGGCGGAGACCTGGAGCGGGCCACTGGCCTGGCGCAGCGTGCCCTCGCCGTGGCACAGGATGCGGGTGAGCGTCGCCTGGAGGAACGGCCGCGCCACGTGCTCGCCGCCGTGGCCCGGCTGTCCGGCGACCACGAGCGGGCGCGGGACCTCTACGAGGCCGGCATCGAACTCAACCGGGCGCTCGGCCAGGACGAGCACGTGCACTCCGAGTACCACAACCTGGCCCTCGTCGAGTTGCACCTCGGCGACGTGGAGCGGGCACGTCAACTGATCGAGGAGAGCCGCGAGCGCGTCTTCCGATCCGGCTACCGAGACTTCCTGCCCTACCTGGGACTTGCCGGCGCCGCCCTCGCGTCGGCGGACGGCGACATGACATTGGCCGCGCGGCTGCTCGGGTTCGCCGACCAGGCCTTTGTCTCCCTGGGCCAGGTACCTGACCCCGACGACGCACGCGAACTGGACATGATTCGGACCCGCGTCTCGGCCGATCTGGGACGTGACGCGTTCGAGTCCGAGAGCGCGACCGGTGCCGCCTGGACCTTGATGAGAGCATTCGGCCGTGCATGGTCCGGCGACACAGGTCGCCGCCAGGACGAGGAGTGAGACGTTGTCAGGGCAGGCACTGAGCCGTCGCGATGAGTACGCCATGATGACTCGGCAGGAAGTCGTCAAAGCCGCGCGGAAGTTGTTTGCCGAGCACGGCTACACACAGACCACGGTCGAGAAGATCGCACGCGAGGCGCGTGTCTCCCCAGCCACTGTCTACGCCCAGTGCCGAGGCAAGGAGGGTCTGCTTCGGACGTTGATGGACATCTGGACGACGAGTCCGACGGTGGAACGGATCATCATCGACTCGCTGGCCCCGCCCACAGGTCTGGCCAAGCTGGAGGTCCTGGCCGACGGCTATTTCGACATCCGCGCGGAGGCCGGCGACATCGTGCGCATCGTCGAGCGCGCCGCCGCCAGCTCTCCGGCCACCCAGGAATTTCTCGACATCGCCAACCAACGCCACATCGAGGCGCTGGAGACGATAGTCAGAGGCATCGCCGCCGACGGCGACCTGGCCGAGGGGCTCTCGATCGAGGACACGGCAAAGATCATCTACTTCCACTTCCGCATTCCTCAGATCGACCTCGCCGTGGAGGGGTTCGGGTGGGGCGTCGACCGCACGAAAAAGTGGCTCTTTGAACGGGTTGCGGCCGCAATCCTCAAAGGCTGACACCGGGCAGACGCGTCGCTGTGCCGCGACTTCAGAATTCGTCCACACGGGGTTCCTACATTCCAGTGAGCACCCCCAATGCAGCGGGCACACCGGGCGAAGGCGGCACAGCGCATGGTCAAGATTCATCACCGGTACGCCATGGTCGATGGCCACCAGATCTTCTACCGAGAAGCCGGACCGAGACACCGGCCCACCGTGGTGCTTCTGCACGGCTTCCCCGCCAGCTCTCTGATGTTCCGGCACCTCCTGCCACGGCTGGCGGACCGCTGGCACCTGGTAGCACCCGACCATCTCGGTTTCGGACTCTCCGACGCGCCGACGGCACACGAGTTCACGTACTCCTTCGACTCGCTCACCGACATCACCGGAAATTTACTCGCCCAGCTCGGCATCGAGCGCTATTGCCTGTTCGTCCACGACCACGGCGCACCGATCGGGTGGAGGCTCATCCTGCGGACACCGGCCGCGGTCACGGCGATCATCACCCAGAACGGCAACGCGTACGACGAGGGACTGCAGCCGGAGTTCTTCACCGCGGTGCGCGACTACTGGCGTGAGCAGACCCCCCAGACCGAGGCCGGCGTTCGTGAGGCACTCAGTCTGGAGCTGACCCGCTGGCGATACCTCGCGGGCGTGACCGACGAGAGCCTGATCGACCCCACCACCTGGACTCACGATCACGACCTGCTGTCGCGGCCCGACAACGACCGCGCGCAGCTGGCGCTGTTCCTCGACTACGCCACCAACCTTGCGTTGTACCCAAAGGTGCAGCAGTACTTCCGCGAGCGGGAGGTCCCGCTGCTCGCCATCTGGGGAAAGGGCGACCCGATCTTCGGACCCGCCGGGGCGCTCGCCTTCGCCACCGACCTGCCCGACGCCGAGGTCCACTTGGTGCCCGGCGGCCACTTCCTGCTCGAGAGCGCTCTGGACGAGGTCGTTCCTCTCGTCCGCGCGTTTCTGGGCCATCACCTCTGACCGGCTGTTCCCCAACCCGTATCACCACAACGCCGCCGCTCGACCTCACGGTCGAGCG